>NZ_QSPN01000016.1:17152-46065 GCF_003436455.1 Collinsella sp. TM05-37
ATATTGGCACACAAGGTCAAAGGCGGCACCATGATCCTCCTGGTCGACAAGATCGAAAAAAGCTTCGGCGCACGCGTCCTCTTTAGCGGCGCGTCCTTCCAGATCAACCCCGGCGAGCGCTTCGCGCTCGTGGGCCCCAACGGCGCTGGCAAAACCACCATGCTCAAAATCATCATGGGCATCGACAGTCCCGACTCCGGCCAGGTCCAGTACGCAAAGGACTGCCAGGTGGGCTACCTAGAGCAGGAAACTAATCTGGAACAAAAGGACACCACCATCCTCGCCGAGGTCATGGCCGCCGCCAAGGAAATCCGCCGCATGGGCGAGCGCGCTAACGAGCTGCAGGCCCAAATCACCGAGCTCTCCGAGCAGGGCAAGGACGTCGACGCACTCCTCAACGAGTACGGCCAGGTCCAGGACCGCTTTGAGCACCTGGGCGGCTACGAGCTCGAGAGCAACGCCCGCAAGATCCTGTCCGGCCTGGGCTTTAAGGTCACCGACTTTGAGCGCCCGTGCTCCGAGTTCTCGGGCGGCTGGCAGATGCGCATCGCGCTCGCCAAGCTCTTCCTGCGCCATCCCGACCTGCTGCTTCTGGACGAGCCCACCAACCACCTGGACCTCGAAAGCGTCCAGTGGCTGCGTGGCTTTATCGCCAACTACGACGGCGCCGTCCTCATCGTCAGCCACGACCGCGCCTTTATGGACGCCTGCGTCGACCACGTCGCCGCGCTCGAAAACCGTCGCGTGACCACTTACACCGGCAACTACAGCAGCTACCTCAAGCAGCGCGAGGACAACCTTGAGCAGATGCGCGCCAAGCGCGCCGCCCAGGAGCGCGACATCGCCCACATGCAGGTCTTCGTCGACAAGTTCCGCTACAAGCCCACCAAGGCCGCCCAGGCCCAGGAGCGCATCCGCAAGATCGAGCAGATCAAAAAGGAGCTTGTCATCCTACCCGAGGGCCACAAGCACATTGACTTTAAGTTCCCCGACCCGCCGCGCTCCGGCGACATGGTCGTGGGCCTGGAGGGCGTCTCCAAGTCCTACGGCAACAAGCACATCTACAGCGACATCGACCTCAAGCTCTACCGCGGCGAGCACGTGGCGCTCGTCGGCCCCAACGGCGCCGGCAAGTCCACGCTCATGAAGATCATCGCCGGACTGGAGCCGCCCACCACCGGCACCCGCGACCTGGGCACCAACGTGGGCGTGGCCTATTACGCCCAGCACGCGCTCGAGGGCATGACCGAGTCCAACACCGTCCTGCAAGAGATCGACACCGTCACGCCCAAGTGGACCGTGCCGCAGCAGCGCAGCCTACTGGGCGCCTTCCTGTTTAGCGACAACGATTCCATCGAAAAGCAGGTGCGCGTCCTTTCCGGCGGTGAAAAGGCGCGCTTGGCCCTGGCTAAGATGCTCGTGGCCCCCGAGGCACTTCTGTGCCTGGACGAGCCCACCAACCACCTAGACATCGACTCGGTGGACATGCTCGAGAACGCCCTGCAAAACTTCCCCGGCACCATCGTGCTGATCAGCCACGACGAGCACCTGGTGCGCGCCGTGGCCAACCGCGTCATCGACATCCGCGACGGACAAGTCACGGTCTACGACGGCGACTACGACTACTACCTCTACAAGCGCGAGGACCTCGCAGCCCGCGCCGCCGCCGAGGCGTCCACGGAGAGCGCGCCGGCCACGACCAAGTCCGCCAAGGCCAGCGCCGCCCAGGCCGACACCCCCGTCGCCGCCCCCAAGCCTGCCGAGGGCAAAAAGACCAAGGAGCAAAAGCGCGCCGAGGCCCAAGCCCGCGCTGCGCTCAACAAAAAGCTCAAGGGCGTGCGTAACCAGCTCAAGAAGATCGAGACGGAGCTCGACAAAAAGCGCGCCCGCTATGACGAGCTTATGGAATTGATGGCGAGCGAAGAGCTTTATGCCGATCAAGACAAGTTCAACGCCGCGCTGGGGGAATATAACGGCCTTAAGCAAGAGCTACCCAAGCTCGAGGACGAATGGCTGGAGCTTTCCACCCAGATCGAAGAGGAGACCGCGCGTGAACTCTCGTAAGGCCGCTGCCGTGGCGATGAGCATCATCGCCATCGCCTGTCGCATCTGCGGCATCTTTATGAGCGCGATGACCGTGCTGCTGTGCTTTAGCGGCCTCACCGCCAAGTTGCAGATTGTGGGCTTCGTCGTCGAGCTTTCGCGCGCACTGCCGAGCGCCATCGCCGGCTACGGCGTCATCACATCGCCCTTTGGCGGCGTGTTCCGCTTGGATTACGCCATCGTGGCCGTCATCCTGTTTGTGGCCGACTACCTGCTCACGCGCGCCTCGCGTCGCGTCCGCTAGGGGAGCGCCATGTCCAGCAGCTACCTCATGAACCTGCTAGCCAGCGCCGTCGCCGTCATCGTGGGCATCGTGATCCACGAGAGCGCACACGCCGCCGCGGCCTGGGCACTCGGCGATAAGACGGCCCGTTCGCGCGGACGCGTCTCACTCAACCCGCTCAACCATATCGACCCGTTTGGCACCATCATCCTGCCGCTGCTCATGCTTGCCGCCGGCGGCCCGGTGTTCGCCTTCGCCAAACCCGTGCCCGTGTACCTCAACAACCTCAAACACCCCAAGCGTGATGAGGTCCTGGTGAGCGCAGCCGGCCCCGCATCGAATATCGCGCTCGCATGCCTGGCCGCAGCCCTCATGCACGCTGCATACGGCAACCTCTACGCCAGCATGTCCTTTGCCGTGGCGACGCAAATCATGAACTTCGGCGCCACCTTTATCGTGGTCAACCTGTCGCTTGCGTTCTTTAACCTCATTCCGATTCCGCCGCTTGACGGCTCGTCGATTATCGTGCCGTTCCTCAAAGGCAAGGCGCTCTCCACCTACTACCAGCTGCAGCGATACGCCATGCCCATACTCATCATTGTGCTGTATCTGCTGCCCATGTGGACTGGCATCGACGTGATCGGCCGCTATTTCGACGTTACCGTGTATCCGTTGGCCGAGTGGCTGCTCAACTTCGCAATCGCCGGCATCTAAGGTAAACTTACAGGTCGACCGTGCAAAACGGTCGCAACATGCACCCAAACCGCGCCGCGAAGGCGCCGTCAAAGGAGGTCGAAGATGTCGTATCGCGTGTCGACGCAGGTCTACAGCGGACCGTTCGACCTGCTGCTGCAGCTGGTAACCCGCCAAAAAGTTGATATCGGCGCCATCTCGATCAGCGAGGTGGCCGAGCAATACCTGGCCGAGGCCGAGCGTATCGAGGCGCTGGACCTGGACGTGGCGAGCGACTTTTTGCTGGTCGCGGCAACTCTTTTGGACATTAAGGCAGCCTCGCTGGTACCCCAGGAGGCCCCGCGCAAGACAGGCGACGGTGACGAGGACGACGAAGACCTCGAGGAACTCAGTGCGCTCGACGGCGACGCCCTGCGCGAAGTCCTGATCCAGCGCCTGATTGCCTACAAGCAGTTTAAAGGCGCGGCGGCAGCCCTTGGCGCGCGGATGCAGGCCGAGAGCCGCATGCATCCGCGCGTGGCCGGCCCCGACCCCGAATTCCTTGGCCTTATGCCCGACTACCTGGCCGGCATTACCCTGCGCGGCCTCGCCGTCATCTGCGCCGACCTGGACGGCAAGCGCCAGACTTTCCTGCTGGAAGCCGAGCACGTGGCACCGCATCGCGTGCCGCTCGACCTGACGGTGGCCTCGGTCGATCGCTTTACCATGGCTCACCAAACCTGCACCTTCCGCGAGCTGTTGGACGGCGATGCCACCACCGAACAGCTTGTCGTCACCTTCCTGGCCATGCTCGAGCTCGCCAAGCGCGGCTCGCTTACCCTGAGCCAGGACGAAATCTTTGGAACCATTCAAATCAATCGCGTCGAGGGCGCCGAGGCATACGTGCCCGGCGAGGGCCCCGAGCTCACCGAATAGGAGCGGCAACCATGTCAACCCTTTCCACGCTGGAGGCAAACAGCCTCAAAGGCGCCTTGGAGGCGCTGCTGCTGGTGTCGAGCGACCCCGTGAGTGCGCCCGCGCTGGCAAGTGCACTGGATATCGCCCCGGGCGAGTGCGCATCGCTGCTCGCCGAGCTCAAAGTTGAGTACGAGGAGGCTAACCGCGGTTTTCAGCTGCGCGAGGTCGCCGGTGGTTGGCGCTTGTTTACGCACCCCGCCTACCACGATGTGGTAGAGGCCTATGTGCTGAGCTGGGACACGCAAAAGCTGTCGCAGGCGGCGCTCGAGACCTTGGCCGTTATCGCCTACCACCAGCCAGTCACGCGCGAGGTGGTCAAGGGCATCCGCGGCGTCAACTCCGACGGCGTCATTGCGTCGCTCGTGGACAAGGGCCTGGTGCGCGAGCTCGGCCGCGACCCCGAGCGCGGTCAGGCCATCATCTACGGCACGACCAACGCCTTCTTGGAAAAGTTCGGTCTGCGCTCCACCCGCGACCTGCCCGATCTGGAGCAGTTTGCCCCCGACGAGCAGTCGCGCCGGTTTATCCGCGAGCGCCTGAGCGGTCGTAGCATTCAGTCCACGCTCGAGGAGCAGGCCGATGACCTGGACGAAGAGCGCGAACTGCTCGATACCGATGTTGAAGATGTTGAGGCAGTCGAGGACTTGGAAACCCTGGTCGTCGACGAGACCTCGGAGGATTTACATGACGAGGACTAACGAAGTAGGGGAGACGCGTGCCATGGGCAACGCAGTACCCGCAACCGACGCCCAGCCCGTCTACCCGCATACCATGCGCCTGCAGCGCTTTTTGGCGCGCGCGGGCGTGGCGAGCCGCCGCGGATCGGAGGACCTGATGACCGCCGGCCGCGTGACCGTCAACGGCCAGATCGCGACCGAACTGGGCACCAAGGTCGACGTCGACCACGACCATATCGAGGTCGTCGGCATGCCCGTCAAGCTCAACCAGGGCTCCGTGTACCTGATGCTCTACAAGCCGACCGGCTACCTCACCACCATGAGCGATCCGCAGGAGCGCCCTTGCGTGGCCGACCTGGTCCCGCGCGACCGCTTTCCGGGCCTGTTCCCTGTGGGCCGCCTGGACCGCGACACCACGGGCCTTTTGCTCTTTACCACCGACGGCGACCTGTCGCAGGATCTGCTGCACCCCAGCAAGCATGTTTACAAGACCTACCAGGCGCTCGTGGACGGCAACCTGACCGATCGCGACTTAGAACCACTCCGCCGCGGCATCGAGCTCGATGACGGCCTGTGCCAGCCGGCGATCTGCCGCGTCATTAACGCGCGCGAGGCCGAGGCCGTAGCTCCGCAAGGCGTTAAGCCCGGCACCACCGCCGTGGAGGTCATCATCCGCGAAGGCCGCAAGAACCAGGTCAAGCGCATGCTGAGCAAGATTCACCACCCGGTGATCCGCCTGCACCGCTGCAACTTTGCCGGCCTGGAGCTCAAGGATGTGGCCAAGGGCTCGTGGCGCGAGCTCACCGACCGCGAGGTGCAGATCCTCAAAGACGGCGGTATCCCGCCCAAGCAGGCCAGCTCCAAGCGCAGCGCCGCGCCGGCGACCAACACCGCGAGTCGCACGCGTCACCACGGTAGCCACGGCTCCGCGCCCAAGCGCAACACCTACCGCGAGCGCTACACGAGCTAGGCAATCGCAAAGCCCCAGCGCCCGCGTCCCATACCAGCACGTCAACCACCGAAAGGAAGCATTGCATGATCGTCGCCATCGACGGCCCCGCCGGTTCCGGCAAGTCCACCATCGCCAAGGAGATTGCCCGCCAGCTGGGCTTTAACAAGCTCGACACGGGCGCCATGTATCGCGCCGTCACCTTCGCCGCGCTCGACCGCGGCATCGACCTGGACGACGAGGCGGCCATTGACACCCTCGCCGAGCAAATCGAGATCCGCTTTACCAACGGCACCGGCGAGGACACGCGCCTGACCATCGACGGCAAGGACGCATCGGCCGCCATTCGCACCCCGCAGGTCGACGCCAACGTGTCCAAGGTCTCGGCCTACCCGGGCGTGCGCGCCGCCATGCTCATCCACCAGCGCCGCGCCGCCGAGGACCGCGATATCGTCGCCGAGGGTCGCGACATCGGAACCGTCGTGTTCCCCAACGCACAGGTCAAGGTCTTCCTGACCGCCGACCCGCGCGAGCGTGCCCGTCGCCGTGTGCTGCAGCGCCACCAAAACGACGCCCAGCCGCTTACCACCGAGAAGCTCGAGGCCGAGGTCGACGAGACCCTCGACGCCCTCAAGCAGCGCGATAAGCTCGACAGCAGCCGCGAGGTCGCGCCGCTCGTTCCCGCCGAGGACGCCGTGCACGTCGACTCCACCGCCCACACCATCGACGAGGTCGTCCACATTATCGAGGACCTCATCAACCAAAGGAGGTAGCCCATGCGCCTGTTTAAGCAGACGCCCGAGGATTACTACAACGCCCCCTACGCCGAGTTCCCGGCGCTCATCCGCGGCACCGTCGCCGTGGTCATGGGCATCCTGTGGGTCTTCTCCAAGCTCATGTGGCGCTGGAAGGTCGAGGACAGCGACCTGCTGTTTGAGCGCCAGGAAGGCCGCGGCAGTGTGGTCATCTGCAACCACACCTCAATGGCCGAGTTGCTGGCCGTGGAGACGGCGTTGTTCTTTGGCGGCCGCCGCATCCGCCCGATCTTTAAATCCGAGTTTGCCAAGACCAAGATTGTGCGCTGGGCCTTTAGCCGCGTGGGCGGCATTCCCGTCGAGCGTGGCACTGCAGACATGAAGTGTCTGCGTGCCGCCCAGCATGCGCTGCAGCGCGGCGAGGACGTCTTGATCTTCCCCGAGGGCACGCGCATCCGCTCGCGCGAGATCAAACCCGAAGTCCACGGCGGCTTTGCGCTCATCGCTCAGATGGGCAAGGCGCCCGTCAACCCACTCGCCATTTGTGGTTGGTCCGATATTACGCCTAAGGGCAAAAAGCTCATGCGCCCCAAAAAATGCTGGATCCGTGCCGGCAAGGCCATCTCGCTTTCCGATGCTCCGGCCGAGCTCAAGCGCAAGGAACGCCTGGCATGGTTTGAGTCCGAAGCCATGAGTCGCGTCTACGCCATGCGCGATGACCTGTGCGCCGAGCACCCGGGCAGGTTCTAGCCATGGGCGAGTATGTCATGAACACTGCCGAGGCTGTGACCGGCAAGGCAGACGCCCCCACCATCGAAATCGCCGCCCACGCTGGCACCTGCTACGGCGTGCAGCGTGCGCTCGATATGGCCCTGGCGGCCGCCCCGCAGGCGGGGGAGAACGCTCAGGTCCACACCCTGGGCCCGCTCATCCATAATCCCATCGTGGTGCGCGAGCTTTCCGAGGCAGGCGTCGGTCTGGCCGAGACCCTAGACGACGCCGCATCGGGCACCGTGATCATCCGCGCGCACGGCGTGGTGCCGCAGGTGATCGAGGCCGCTCGCGAGCGCGGTCTCGACGTGGTCGATGCCACCTGCCCCTACGTGAAAAAAGTCCACGTGGCGGCGGAGCGCCTGGTACGCGAGGGCTACCGCGTGATCGTCGTGGGCGAGCCGGGCCACCCCGAGGTTGAGGGCATCCTGGGCCATGCCGGCGATGACGCTCAAGTCGTGAGCTGCGCCGCCGATGCGGACGCGCTGCCGCTCAAGGGCAAGGTTGGGCTCGTCGTGCAGACCACCCAGACCGCGCAGAACCTGGCCGAGGTCGTGGCTGCCATCACGCCGCGCGTGCAGGAACTGCGCGTGATCAACACCATCTGCGCCGCCACGAGTGAGCGTCAACAGGCAGCAGCCGCACTTGCCAACCGCTGCGACTGCATGGTCGTGGTGGGCGGCAAGAACTCGGGCAACACCCGCCGCCTGGCGCAGATTTGCGCAAACGCCTGCGAGCGTACGTATCACATCGAGGAAGCTTCCGAGCTTCAGGCCGCGTGGTTTACCGACGCTCACCACATCGGCATCACCGCCGGAGCCTCCACCCCGCAAGAACACATCGAACGCGCCGTCGAGCGCATCAAGGAGCTTTGCCGCTAATCATGGACCAGACCGTACCCGCATACGCCGCTGAGGTGGCCGATTACGGGCGCAGCCGCGACCCCGAGCCGGGTGAGGGCGCGCTCGTTAAAAACGTGCGCCCCGAATCGCCCGCATGGGATGTGGGTATCGAGCCGGGCATGCGCGTGCTCACGGTCAACGGCGAGCAACTGACCGATATGATCGTGTGGCTCTGGGAGGCAGATGACGACACTGTCGAGCTGGAGGTATTCGACCCGCGCGACGACACCGTCACCCCCGTCGAGCTTGACCGCTTTCCCGGCGAGGACTGGGGTCTGGAGTTCGATGGCCCTATCTTCGATGGCATGCGTACCTGCGTAAATGCCTGCGTGTTCTGCTTTATGACCATGCTGCCCAAGGGCGGTCGCTCCACGCTCTACATTCGCGATGATGACTACCGCTTGAGCTTTTTGCAGGGCAACTTTGTCACGCTCACGAACCTCACCGACGAAGATGTTCAAAACGTCATCCAACGCAACATGAGCCCCATGAACGTGTCGGTCCACGCCGTGAGCCCCGACATCCGTCGCCGCATGATGGGCCGCAACGCCCAGCGCGGCATGGACGTGCTCGAGGCCATCATGGCCGCCGGCATCGAGATTCACGCGCAGATCGTGCTGTGCCCCGGCATGAACGACGGCGAGGAGCTGGAAAAGACTCTGCGCTTTTGCGAGGAGCACGAGCAAATCACGAGCCTGGGCATTGTGCCGCTTGGATTTACCAAGCATCAGAACCGTTTTAGCTGGTCCTACAGTGACAAGCCCGAGCTGGCGCGCGAGACTATCGCCATGATCCGGCCCTTCCAGGACCGTGCCTTCGAGCGCTTTGGCCGCCATACCTTCCAGATGAGCGACGAGTTCTACCTGGATGCCGGCATCGAGCCGCCTGAGGCGGACTTTTACGACGGCTACCCGCAGTACTACGACGGCATCGGTATGATTCGCTCCTATCTGGACGAGACTGACAACGTGCTCGCCGCCGATGCCGAGCGCCTGCGCCGCGTTCGCGAGGCAATCGCCGCCCGTGACCAGCGCCTGCTGTGCCTTTCGGGCGCCAGCGCGCGCGATACGGTAGCGCGTTTTGTGGAATCGCCGCAGGGCCTTGCCGGTACCGTCACGGCCATCAAAAACCGCTACTTTGGCGGCAACGTGGACGTGACCGGCCTCATCGTCGCCTGCGACATCTTGGAGCAACTGCCACAGGACCTATCGGGGGTTATGCTCTTTGTGCCTAAGCTCATGTTCAACGCCGATGGTATGACCCTTGACGAGTATCATCGTGACGAATTACTCGCAAGCCTTACCGGTCGCGGCGCCGAGGTTCATGTGGTGTCGACCATGCCGCATGAGCTGCTCGATACCCTGGAGCACATCCTTGGCATAACGCCCGCCAATTCAACTATTCCCGCTGAACCTACCCATTAAAGGAGAGCAGATGAAACCTATCGTCGCCGTCGTCGGACGCCCCAACGTGGGCAAGTCCACGCTCGTCAACCGCCTGGCCCAGACCTCGGACGCCATCGTCCATGAGTCCCGCGGCGTCACGCGCGACCGCTCGTATCACACGGCCGACTGGAACGGCCGCGAGTTCACCATCGTCGACACGGGCGGTATCGAGCCGCTCAAGAGCGATGACGTCTTTGCCACGTCCATCCGCGACCAGGCCCTTGCCGCCGCCGAGGAAGCCGCCGTCATCCTGTTTGTGGTCGACGGCCGCACCGGCGTCACCGAGGAGGACGAATCGGTCGCCCGCATGCTCAAGCGCTGCGACAAGCCGGTCTTTCTGCTGGTGAACAAGCTCGACAACCCCGATCGCGAGAATGACAACATCTGGGAGTTCTATTCGCTCGGCATCGGTGAGCCCACGCCGCTCTCGGCCCTGCACGGCCATGGCACGGGCGACCTGCTCGACGACATCGTGGCCCTGTTGCCCGAGGAGGAGGACGAGGTCGCCGACGAGTTTCCCGATGCGCTGAACGTGGCCATCATCGGCCGCCCCAACGCCGGTAAGTCCTCGCTGTTCAACCGCATCCTGGGCGCCGACCGCTCCATCGTGTCCAACATCGCCGGCACCACGCGCGATGCCATCGACACCGTCGTCGAGCGCGACGGCAAGCACTACCGCATGGTCGACACCGCGGGCATTCGCAAGAAGAGCACCGTGTACGAAAACATCGAGTACTACTCCATGGTCCGCGGCCTGCGCGCCATCGACCGCGCCGACGTGGCGCTGCTCGTCGTCGACGCCTCCGTGGGCGTCACCGAGCAGGACCAGAAGGTCATGGGCCTTGCCATCGAGCGCGGCTGCGCCATCGTGGTGCTGCTCAACAAGTGGGATCTGCTCGACGACGACCGCAAGCGCGAGGCCTGCATGGAGACCGTTGACCGCCGTCTGGGCGTCATGGCTCCTTGGGCCCAGTACCTGCGCATTTCGGCCCTGACCGGCCGCAGCGTCGAGAAGATCTGGGCGATGGTCGACGCGGCCGAAAAGACGCGTTCGCAAAAGATCACCACCTCGCGCCTCAACACGTTCCTCACTGACCTGCGCGAGTTTGGCCACACCGTGGTGGACGGCAAGCGCCGCCTGCGCATGCACTACGTGACCCAGACGGGCGTCAACCCGCCGACGTTTACGTTCTTCGTCAACCACAGCGACCTGGTCAATGACACCTACCAGCGCTACGTGGAGAACCGCATGCGCTCGACCTTCGATTTTGCCGGAACGCCCATTCGACTCTTCTTTAGGAAGAAGGAGCAAAAGGATGCTTAATCCGATTCTGCTGACCGCCATCTGCGCCGTGGTCTCGTTCTTTATCGGAGCGATTCCGTTTGGCCTGATCCTGGGCCGCGTGTTCAACCACACGGACATCCGCAAGGCGGGCTCCGGCAACATCGGCACCACCAACGCCCTGCGCGTGGCCGGCCCCAAGGTGGCCGCGCTCACGCTGCTGTTCGACTGCCTTAAGGGCGCCATCTGCGTCCTTATCGCGCGTCCGCTTATCGCGGGCGTGGGCTATGGCTTCCCTGTGAGCATCATGGCGCCTGGAGCCCCCGGCGACTGGATGCTCGGCGTCATCTGCCTGGCTGCGGTGTGGGGTCACATCTTCTCGCCCTACCTCAACTTCCACGGCGGCAAGGGTATCGCCGTGGGCTTGGGCGTCATCCTCGCCTGGTACTGGCCCATCGGACTTTCGCTGCTGGGCATGTTTATCGTGGCCGTCGCCATCACCAAGTTTGTGTCGGTAGGCTCGCTTGCCGCGGCCATTGGTCTTCCCATCGCCGTCTGCGCGGTCTTTCCGTATAGCAGCCTGGAACTTAAGTTTTGCATGGCGCTGATCGGCATCACCGTGGTGTGGGCCCATCGCGCGAACATCAAAAAGCTCATGGCCGGTAAGGAGTCCAAGCTCTCGTTTACCAAGCGCGTCACCGAGCCCGACGATAAGTAGGAGAGAGTCATGAATGTTGCGCTGATTGGCTCCGGCTCCTGGGGAACCGCCGTCGCCGGCCTTGCCGCCGCTCGAGCCGAGCGCGTGACCATGTGGGCCCATAGTGAGCAGACGGCCGCCGGCATTAACGGCGAGCACCGTAATCCCCGCTATCTGGTGGACTACGAGCTGCCCGGCAACGTTGTCGCCACCATGGACCTGTCGCAGGCACTCGACGGCGCCGAGGCCATCATCTTTGCCGTGCCCTCCACGCACCTGCGCAGCGTATGTCATCAGGCAGCACCTTTCATCGCCACCGACACCCCGGTGCTCTGCCTCACCAAGGGCATTGAGCCCGAGTCCGGCCTACTCATGAGCGAGGTCATCGCCAGCGAGATCGGCAGCGAGGCGCGCGTGGCGGCGCTCTCGGGCCCCAACCATGCCGAGGAGATCTGCCGCGGCGGGCTTTCTGCCGCCGTCATCGCCAGTAAAGACCAGCAGGTGGGGGAGACCTTTAAGGAGCTGCTGCTTTCCACGGCCTTCCGCATCTATCTGTCGCAGGACATGACGGGCGTCGAGGTCTGCGGCGCCATGAAAAACGTCATCGCTATCGTATGCGGCATCTCCGCCGGTACCGGCGCGGGCGACAACACGCTTGCCCTTATCATGACGCGCGGCCTGGCCGAGATCAGCCGACTGGTGCACGCCCGCGGCGGGCAGGCCATAACGTGCATGGGACTCGCCGGCATGGGCGACCTCATCGCCACCTGCACCTCGGAGCATTCGCGCAACCGCACCTTTGGCTACGAGTTTGCCCACGGCGTGTCGCTCGACGAGTACCAGGCGCGCACGCATATGGTGGTCGAGGGCGCCGTCGCGGCCCGCAGCGTGAGCGAGCTCGCCCGTTCACTGGGCGTAGACATTCCGCTCACCTTTGCCGTGGAGCAAACGCTCTACAACGGTGTTACTTTGGATAGGGCGATGGAAATTCTCACCGACCGCGTCCCATCACAAGAGTTCTACGGACTTACCGATTAGCGCAGAAAGGCTACTACCATGGGTTCCATTAAAATCGCTCCGTCCGTCCTTTCGGCCGATATGGCCAACCTCAAGGGCGAGCTCGACAAGATCGCCGGTGCCGACTACGTGCACTTCGACGTTATGGACGGTCACTTTACCGGCAACCTCACCTTTGGCGTCGACATCCTCAAGGCCGTCAAGCGCTCCACCGATGTACCGGTCGACGCGCACCTGATGGTGTCGAACCCCGACGAGACCGTCGATTGGTACGCCGACGCCGGCGCCGATATGATCACCGTTCACTACGAGGCCTCCACGCACCTGCACCGCACGCTCACGCACCTGCAGCAGCGCGGCGTCAAGGCCGGTGTGGTGCTCAATCCCGCAACGCCCGTCTGCGTGCTCGAGAGCAACATCGATGTCGTCGACATCGTGCTGCTGATGAGTGTGAACCCCGGTTTTGGCGGCCAAAGCTTTATCCCGGGCACTCTGCCTAAGCTCCACGAGCTCAAGGCCATGTGTGAGCGCCACGGCGCGTCGCCCATGATCGAGGTCGACGGCGGCATTTCTTCCAAAAACATCGCCGAGGTCGTCAAGGCCGGCGCCAACGTGCTCGTAGCCGGCTCCGCCGTATTTAAGTCCGAAGATCCCGCCGCCGAGGTTGCGCTACTGCAGAAGCTGGGCAATGAGGCCGCACAGGAGGCATAAACCCTTATGACCGCAGGTCAAAACCGCATACCCGTGAATCTTGACTATGCCGCCTCGACGCCCATGCGCGCCGAGGCGCTCCTTGCGCAGCGCGAATATGACGACAGCGAGCTTGCCGGCGTCAACCCCAACTCGCTGCACTCGCTTGGACGCAAGGCCGCCGCACGCCTGGAAGTTGCCCGTCGCGAAATCGCCCGCAGCTTTGGCGCACGCGTCCGCCCGTCCGAGATCGTCCTGACCAATGGCGGCACCGAGGCCAACCAGCTGGCGCTGCTCGGTCTTGCCGAGGGCGCTCGTCAGCGCGATCGCAAGCGCGACCGTGTCATCGTGTCGGCGATCGAGCACGATTCGATCCTGGACAACCTACCGCTGCTGCGTGCCGCCGGCTTTACCGTCGATCTGGTGCAGCCCTGCCGAGCGGGCTACATCGAGACCGCCGCGCTGAGCGACTTGCTCGGCGACGACGTGGCACTCGTTAGCATCATGGCCGCCAACAACGAGACCGGCGTGGTGCAGCCCATCCGCGAGCTGGCCGCCGCCGCGCATACCGTGGGCGCCCTGTTCCACACCGATGCCATCCAGGGCTATCTGCACATTCCGCTCGATGTCACCGAGCTGGGCGTCGATGCCATGTCCGTTGCCGCCCACAAGATCGGCGGTCCCGTGGCATCCGGCGCGCTCTACCTCAAGAACCGCACGCCGCTGCGCCCCCGAATCTTTGGCGGTGGACAGGAAGCCGGACGACGTGCCGGCACGCAGGACCTGCGCACGCAGCTCGCCTTTGCCGCTGCCGCCCGCACGCTGACGCCCCATGTGGCCGAGGAGTGCGAGAAGCTGCAAGCCCTTTCCGACAAGCTCTACGCCACGCTTACGGCCCATCCGCGTATTCACGCCACGATGGGCGACTATGCGCATGCCGACCGTCTGCCCGGCATGGTATCGATCTACATTGACGGCATGGACTCCGAGGAGCTCATCATCAAGCTCGACGCCGCCGGCTTTGAGGTGTCGGCAGGCTCGGCATGCTCGAGCGGCAGCACGGACCCCAGCCACGTTTTGAGCGCGATGGGCATCGGTCGCGAGCAGGCGTTGGGCGCACTGCGCATTTCCTTCGATGACCGCGTGGTTCCGGACGATCTGATCGACTTTGCCCAGACGCTGCTCTCGATCGTAGGTGCCGCATGATCGTCGCCGAACTCGAGCGCGCCCTGCTTGCACGCTATCCTATGACGGACGCCGAACCCTGGGACCACATAGGCTTATCCGTTGGCGACCCCGACGACGAGATCCGCGGCGTGGCCTGCGCACTCGACGCGACCGAGGTCAACGTGCACCGCGCTCTCGAGGCCGGCGCTAACGTGCTGCTGACGCATCATCCCATCTATATTAAGGCGCCTGAGGCGTTTTGCCCGGCGGATGCGTCGCGTCCCCAGTGCAGCGCAGCACTGTTTGAGGCCGCCCGCTGCGGCGTGAGCATTATTTCGCTCCATACCAACCTGGACCGCTCGCACGAAGCGCGCGTTCGCCTGAGTGAGTTGCTGGGCGCCGAGCCCATGAGCTCGCTGGAGCATGTGGACGAGCCTGAGCTCACCGGTCTGGGCGCACTCGCGACCCTCCACGATCCCTGCAACCTGCGCGATCTCACCAACCGTGCCGCCACGGCGTTTGGCAGCGACCCCCGTGTGTGGGGCGAGGCCGAGCACCCGTGCCGCACCGTCGCCATCCTGGGCGGCTCCCTCGGTGACTTTGGAGAGCTCGCCATCGCCGCCGGTGCGGATGTCATCGTGACGGGCGAGGCGGGCTATCACGTGGCGCAAGACCTTGCTCTGCGCGGTCTGGGCATCATCCTGCTCGGCCATGACCGCTCCGAGGAGCCGTTCGTTGATATATTGATGAACTCTGCAGTTGACGCCGGGGTCGACCCCCGTCATGCGATTAAAATACTGAACCCTTGCCAATGGTGGACTGTGACAAAAGGAGAGAACTTATGAGCGCCGGCGCTACGCTACTCAAGCTGCAACAGATCGATTTGGAGCTCGCCCGCAACAAGAGCGAACTTGCCAATATGCCGGAGCTCAAGGAGCTCGCTTCCAAGCGCAAGACCTACGTTAAGCTCAAGGCCGAGATGACCAAGCTCTACGCCCAGCGCAAGGATCTGGACATTGAGCTCGACGATCTCAACACCACCGAGATTCAGACCAACAACGCCATCGAGGCTGCCAAGAAGCGCCACGTCGACGGCTCCGACTACCGCGAGGTTCAGGACCTGGAGAATGAGCTCGCCACTCTGGCCAAGCGTCTGGACAAGATCGAGCACACCCGCAAGGACGTCGTCGTCGCCCACAAGGAGGCGCTCGACCGCGAGGCTCGCGCGCAGGCCATCATCGCCAAGTTCGAGGAGGGCGTGAAGGCCGACACCAAGGCCGCCCGCGCCAAGGCCGCCGACCTCCAAGCCCAGATTGACGCCGCCACCAAGGAGCGCACCGCGCTTGCCGCCACGCTGCCGACCGACGTCCTCACCGATTACGAGCGCCTGCTCAAGCAGTTCCGCGGCCTGGCAGTCGAGACCATCAAGGGCAACATCCCCACGGTCTGCCACACCGCGCTGCAGGCGTCGTCCATGAGCGACCTCAACCACGACGGTAGTGAGACTACGCATTGCCCGTACTGCCACCGCCTGCTGGTGCTTCCCAACAAGGAAGCCTAAATGATGACGGCGGCATCCAACAATTCAATGCAACTTGAGGGAAAAACGATCCTGCTGGGTATTACCGGCGGGATCGCCGCCTATAAGTCGTGCAATATCGTGCGCCTACTGCAAAAGCGCGGCGCGCGCGTCAAGGTCGTTATGAGCGAGCATGCCACGGAGTTTGTGGGGCCGCTCACGTTCCGCGCGCTCACCAACGAGCCGGTCGCGGTGGGCCTTTTCGACGACCCCTCCGACCCCATCCACCACATTTCGCTGGCGCAGGAGCCCGATCTTGTGATCGTGGCGCCCGCGACGGCCAATATCATCGCCAAGATGGCCAACGGTATCGCCGATGACCTCATCTCCACCACGCTGCTTGCCACGCCGCGACCCATCGTGATCGCCCCCGCCATGAACAACGGCATGTGGAAGGCGCCGGCGACGCAGGCCAATATGGCCACGTTGCGCGACCGTGGCGTCCATGTGGTGGGACCTGGCAGTGGCTACCTTGCCTGCGGCGACGTGGACACGGGGCGCATGAGCGAGCCCGAGGACGTCGTCGAGGCCGTCTGCGAGGTGCTCAATCCCGTGCCGCAGGACCTGGCGGGCAAGCGCGTCGTGATTACCGCCGGCCCCACGCACGAGCCGATCGACCCCGTGCGCTTTATCGGTAATCGGTCGTCGGGCAAGATGGGCATTGCCCTGGCAGGGGAGGCCGTACGCCGCGGCGCTGCGGTCACGCTCGTGCTGGGGCCGACGTCACTCGACGTGGGTCGCGGCATGGAGTGTGTACGCGTGCAGACCGCCGCAGAGATGCTGCAGGCCGCACTGAGCGCCTTTCAGACGGCCGATGCGGCCATTTGTGCGGCGGCTGTCGCCGACTACACACCTGCCGCTCCTGCGGATCACAAGCTCAAAAAGGCCAACGAACGCTTGGATCGCATCGAACTGGTCGAGACCGTTGATATTTTGGCTGAGCTCTCGCGCCAGAAGGGCGAGCGCCGTGTAATCGGATTTGCAGCCGAGACCGATAACGTCGTGGAGTACGCTGAGCGAAAACTTGCCCGTAAGGGCTGCGACGCGATCATCGCCAACGATGTCTCGCGCGCCGATTCGGGCTTTGGAACCGACACCAATAAGGCCTGGATTGTGAGCACGGCAGGTACGCAAGAACTTCCCGTACTAACAAAACCCCAGCTCGCAGATACAATTTTGGACTTGCTCAAAAATAATTAAAAAAGTTCTTGCACAAGTCCAAAGTTTCGGGTTAATATACTCCCTGTTGCGAGCGAGAGCAGAGCAACAAACAAAAGCTTCGGGACGTGGCGCAGCTTGGTAGCGCACTTGACTGGGGGTCAAGGGGTCGCTGGTTCGAATCCAGTCGTCCCGACCAGAAGTTTGCAGGTCAGGCGCCTAGTGCCTGACCTTTTTTGTTAAGAATCAACAAAGTAAGCAACAAAGAATCAACGGCTTTCTTGATCGATACTTTCGCTCAACAAAAACTTGTACGTCACCCTCCAAAAACGACAATTTATGAAATGTTTGGAGGCTGACGTACACAAATACGGTACATTCACGTTGCGACAGCGTCCTCCACATGTCTGGACTCTCTATGCTTACGCTGGATAGACATCGCTAGAACGGGTATAGTATCGAAAGTTTTGTCGTTTACCAGCGGGGGAGTCCTGTGGGCATCAAAAAGAAGATCAAAAAGGAGCTTATCGGCACCTCCGATTACCCGTCGAATAAGATCTTTACGATCTCCAATTTCATCACCTTTACGCGCCTGATCCTCACGCTCGTCTTCCTGTACCTGTTTGTGACGGACAACAACCGTGTCGTTGCCATTGTCATCTACGCTATCGCGGCCTCCACCGACTGGATGGACGGCCAGATTGCCCGCATGACCAAAACCGTCTCGTGGCTCGGCAAGGTTATGGATCCCATCTGCGACCGTGCGCTGCTGTTTACCGGCGTGCTGGGCCTGGTGGTACGCGGCGAGTTGCCCATCTGGGTCTGCATACTCATCATCGGTCGCGATGTTTACTTAGGGATCGGATCGCTCATCGTGCGCCATTATCACCGTCGTCCCATCGATGTCGTCTTTCCCGGCAAGATTGCCACGGCGCTGCTCATGACCGGCTTCTCACTCATGCTGCTTGGGTTCCCCATCATAGACGGCTGGCATCTGCTGCCCGCCACGTTCACGGCATTCCCGGGTCTCAATGGCAGCTCGGTGCCCCTCGGCATCTTCTTTGTGTACGGCGGCGTCATCTTCTCCATGCTCACCGCTGTCATCTATTCCATTAAGGGAGGGGTGGCCATTAAACAGGCCATTGCGCATCCCGAGGACGAGGACACCGACTTTCTCAACCCCGAAATCGAAGACTGATTCATTGGGGTATGATTACGTACGGTTCATTCTTTGCGGCGTCGCCGCGTTAGATAGGGGTTGTCATGGACAACAAGGTTAACAATATGCCTCAGAACGATAAGACTGCGGACGCTACCTGCGTTTTCCGCGTTCCCTCGAGCGATGTCACTGTTCCCGACCTTATGGCCAACGTGCACATCACCGCTCCGGTTCTGTCCATCGTCAAGGGTCCGCAGACCGGAGCTGCCTTTGAGCTCGAGGACGACGTGACCACCATCGGCCGCGACCCCGCGAACGGCATCTTCCTCAACGACATGACGGTCTCGCGCAGCCACGCACGCATTATTCGTGAGGGCCTGGGCGCCCGTATTGAGGATCTGGGCTCGCTCAACGGAACCTGGGTCGACGGCGCCATCGTCAACGGTGCTCCGCTGCACGACGGCTCTTCCGTTCAAATCGGTACGTTCACGCTCATCTACCACGAGAGCACGCCGGAGCGCATCGAAACCGGTGAGTAGGTAATGGCCGAACGCAACTATCTGAGTATCGGCCAAGTCGTCAACCTTCTTCGAGGCGCATACCCCGATCTATCGAACTCAAAAATTAGATTTCTAGAAGATGAGGGGCTCATCACCCCTCATCGTACGCCTAAGGGGTATCGCCAGTACTCCAAGGAAGACGTTGACCGTCTCGAGGTCATCCTGCACCTGCAAAAGACCCGCTACATGCCGCTCAACGTCATTAAGCAGCGCTTGGAAAACGCAACGGACCTGTCCACTTTGGCTTACGAGGTGGGTCTTCTGTCCGATGTTCCGCTTAAGACGGAACCCAAAGAGACCAAGCAAAAGCTGCATCCCATCGAGACGATCCCCGACATGCTCGGTGTTGAGATTTCGTTTATCCGCTCCCTTGCCGAGAACGATCTTATTCGCATCATCAAGAGCCCGCAGAACCGAGAGCTCGTCGATGGCCGAGATTTCCCGATTATCCGTTACTGCTCGGAGCTGTCGCGCTTCCACATTGAGCCGCGCAACCTGCGTCAGTACGTATCGTCGGCAAACCGCGAGTCTTCGATGTTTGAGCAGGTTCTCGTGAGCATGCTCGGCATGGATACCTCCGATGACGAGCGCGACGCCAAGCTCGAGCGCGCTTTCAAGAAGCTGCACGACCTCACCGAGGGTGTGCACACCGCGCTCCTTAAGAACCGTGTCTTTGAGTCGCTCAACGCCGTGGTCGAGGACGCTGACATCGATGCTCTCGATGAGGAGATCGCGCGTTCCGAATCCACCAAGGCTAAAAGCGATGGGGCAAGCGTCCCCGCGGTTGCCGCGCACGACGAGTCGCTCGTGCAGCCGTCCAAGGTCGTCGTCCCCTCGCATAGCTCGTCTGCTAACACGAGTAAATAATCGCCGTCCATCCGGCAATCCATGAAAGGTCACAAAGTGTACGACTTCGAATCTCATATCGTCGACATCCCCGACTATCCCGAGCCCGGAGTCGTGTTTAAGGACATTACGCCGCTCTTTGGCAATCCCGAGGCTCTGAAGGCCATGGTCGATGCGCTCGCCGAGCATTTTGCTGGCATGGGCATTACCAAGGTCGTCGGCCCCGAGGCTCGTGGCTTTATGGTGGGCGTCCCCGTGGCCGTCGCCCTGGGCGCTGGCTTTGTTCCCGCACGTAAGCCGGGTAAACTGCCGCGCAAGACGGTGAGCGAGAGCTATGAGCTCGAGTATGGAACGGATTCTATCGAGATCCACGCCGATGCTATCAGCTCTAAAGATACCGTGTTGATTCTGGACGACTTGGTCGCGACGGGCGGAACCGTCGAGGCAACAGGTAAACTGGTGCGAGATATGGGCGCAAAGCTTGTGGGCTACGGTTGTATCCTTGAGCTTGCGTTTCTCAACCCGCGCAAGAAGCTCACGCCTTCTAACGAGGACGTTGAGCTCTTTAGCCTGGTAACGGTGGACTAGCCGCTACCCTTAGATACCGGAAAGGAAGCTACATGCGCACAGCAAACACGCACAGAAACATGGCACGCTGCGCTGCTACGGCAACCCTCGCTTGTGTTTTGGGCCTGGGCCTCGTGGCTCCGGCTTACGCCGATACCGCATCCGAGCTTGCTGCTGCCCGTACCAAGCTCGAGCAGATTGGCACCCAAACTCAGCAAATTCATGAAGAACTCTCCGCACAGACGCAGGAGCTTGATCAGACTGCAGGCGAGATCACGCAAAAGCAGCAAGAGATTGCCGAGGGTCAGGCAAAGCTTTCGAGCTACGTTGCCGGTGAGTACAAGACCGGCGGTCTGAGTCTCCTTCAGGTTCTGACGGGCGTCGACGATCTGGGCGACATGCTCAACCGTCTGTTCTATTACGGCAAGGTTTCCGACAAGCAGGCCCAGACCATTCAGGATGTCAAGGACCTTAAGCAGCAGCTCACTGATAAGCAGGCCGAGCAGGAGAAGAACGTCGCCGCGACGCAGAAGAAAGTCGACGAGCTCAACGCCCAGCAGGCCGAGGCTCAGAGCCTCGTCAGTTCCCTGGACTCGCAACTGCAGGCCGAGCTTGCCGCCGAGGCCGAGGCCAATGCGGCGCTGCAGGCCGGCATAAATGCCAGCACAGCCGAAAAGGCCACGGTAAGCAACGACACCGCCGGTACGACCGAGAACACTAACAATGGCGGCGGCACAACCAACAACGGCGGCAACACGCCTGCGCCCGCTCCTGCTCCTACGCCGCAGCCCTCGACGCCCGCTCCGGCTCCGACGCCTTCCGCACCGAGCCAGTCTGTTGACGGCGGCTCCGTTGTTTCGCGCGCCTACAGCAAGCTTGGTTGCGCTTATTCCTGGGGCGGCATTGGACCGGACAGCTTTGACTGCTCCGGTTTTGTAAGCTACTGTCTCACGGGCCGCTACTGCCGTCTGGGCACCACCGGCACTTTCATGGGTTGGACCCGCGTGTCCGACCCGCAACCCGGCGATGTCGTGGTTAACTCCTACCATACTGGCATCTATATCGGTAATGGTCAGATGATCCATGCTTCCGACTACAAGACGGGCGTCATCATCAGCTCCGTCGCAGCCGGCATGAACAACAACTACATTTTCGTGCGCTACTAAGTCACTCTGCATAGCAAACGAATGTGAACCTCGTGGCCTTTGGGCTGCGAGGTTCATTTATTTGTGACCGTGCTCCATACATGATCCCAATGAGCTAGTTTTCAATACTAGATGCACGTTTCAAAGGTAAGCAAGATGGCTATAATAAATGAGAAGCATCTAGAAAGGACCCTCTATGAGCTGGGCACTTATCTCCGATTCGAGCTGCAACCTCCGCGATTGGCAACCGACCGCGCCCCATACCACCTTTGCATATGCACCCCTTAAAATTCGAGTGGGGGAGCGCGAGTTCGTCGATGACCTCACGCTCAACGTTCACGAGCTCAATTGCGCCGTGCAGGCTGAGTCGAGCGCTTCTTCGAGCGCCTGCCCGAGCGTAGGCGAGTGGACCGAACTCTTTAGGCTTGCCGACAAGACAATTTGCATGCCCATCTCCGAGGGCGTCTCGGGAAGCTACAATGCCGCCGCCACGGCACGCGATTTGGTTCTTGCCGAGGATCCGAACCGTCAGATTCATTTGGTCAATTCACGCGGAGCCGGCGGCAAAATGGACCTGATCTTCCTGCTGTTCGACCGCTATCTCGCAAGCAACCCCAACGTCCCTTTTGAGGAAGCCTGCAGCTATTTTGATGAGCTGGAACTAAACAGCAAGATCCTCTTTAGCCTGTGCAATTACGAAAATCTCGCCAAGGCCGGACGTATTCCCAAGGCAGCTGGAGTTATCGCCAATAAACTCAACATTCGAGTTTTAGGCACGGCAAGCGAGGAGGGGGAGATTAAGCTCGTCGGTCACACCCGTGGCGAAAAGAAGATGCTTGGCAAGATTGTCGACACCATGGAGGCCGAGGGCTTTACCGGCGGCGAGGTCGTAATCGACCATGTCGAAAATGAGGCGGGCGCCCAGGCACTTGCCAGCCGCATTGTGGAGCATTGGCCCGGTTCCAAGACCATCATCATGCCCTGCAACGGACTGGATTCATACTATGCCGAGATGCACGGGCTCATTATCGGCTACGGCATGGGCGTGGCTTCAGGCCAATAGCGTCCAACTAAACAAAAACACGGGCGGGGCAAAGTGTCTGATGACTCTTTGCCCCGCCCTTCTTATACGTCGGTTAGCTATTAAACCCATTGAACTTTAGGTAGCTCATTAGATACGCCTTCGATACAAAAGACGATACTGCACTGCGAACGAGCAGCGACTCGCGAGTGACCTGATGAGCCGTATCGGGAACAGGAACCTGCTCAATGGAAAAAGCCGCACGAATCGATGCCTCGAGCTGATCAATCACATAATCAAAGGCGGTCGGTGCATCATAGCTCAGGCGCTGAATGTTAAAGAGTGCCTGAACCGCAGCGATGGGCAGCACCTGCTTAAAGATACAAATGGAGATGAGACGCGCAATCTGCTCGCGACCATATTGCTTTTTAACCGGAGCGGGAACGAGGCCGACCTTTACGTAGTTATTGATCATCGATGGCGTAATGACGGGCTGTTCCACACAAATCGAAAGCGGCTCCATCCACAGCTCGATGTACTCAATGACCTGGTCACGGTAGAGCGTTACATTCGGCAACTGGTTATAGCGCGGCAGGCTGAGCGTATTGAGTTTGCGGACTATATCAGACTGGATAAATGCATCAGGTAGCACCGTTGGCTGAATATCCTCTGGGCTAATGCTAACCGACGTATCGGACATAGGAATGACATGTTTAACGTGATTCATATGGTGCCTCCGTTCGTTTTCAATATTGTATTCTAGATTATCTAGTTTTACATACCACAATGAACGGTATGATCGTCGGCTTTGGCTCGAGTCCGGCCGCAGGATAACTGGCTTGTTTTTGCACAACAAAACGTCCAGCAGCAACGTTGCCTCAAGCTCGTTACTGCTGGACGTTTAAGTAAAAAAACAACCTTACATAATATATATTATCGTACTTATCCGCGTAGAAAAGCGTATGCGCTGGTAGCCGCTATGGCTCCGTCCGAAACGGCGGTCACAACTTGACGTAAACGCTTGGAACGGATATCGCCGGCAGCAAATAAGCCAGGCGTGCGGGTGGCCATCGATTCGGCGGTCACAATACCGCCGTCGGGCGCCAGATCTACCAGATGCTCTACAAACTCGGTATGGGGCTGCGTGCCAGCATAGACAAAAATGCCAAACGAACCAGGATCAAAGGACTCAGCGTGCATTTCACTAGTCGCATTGTCCTTAAACGTGATTGTCGTGGGCATCGCCTCACCAGAAAGCTCAACAATACTAGTTTGGTACCTAACTGAAATATTATCTTTTGCGAGCACCTTTTGAACCACGCCATCGGGGGCACGGAACTGATCGCGGCGCAAGACGATGGTCACGCTGCTGGCGATTTCTGACAAGAACAGGGCTTCCTCGCAGGCAGCATTACCGCCACCGATGACAAAGACCTGGTTACCGCGAAAGAACATGCCATCGCACGTCGCGCAATAAGAAACGCCACGACCGCGATACGTATCCTCGCCAACAAAACCAGCAGATCGCGGCGTGGCACCCATGCAAGCGATAACGCTCGAGGCCAGCGTATCGCCCATATCGTGATGCACCGTAAACAGCGCCGCATCCGCATCGTAATCGATACCCGTAACCATGCTCCATGTAACCTGTGCTCCCAGGCCCTCTGCATGTTGCTGAAACCGCTCGCCGAGTTCGGCGCCACTCAAGAGCGGAATGCCCGGATAGTTCTCGACCTCATTGGTTGTGGCGATCTGTCCTCCCGACATACCTTGCTCAATCACGGTCGTCGTTAGGTTGGCGCGCGCCGCGTAAATGGCTGCAGCATAGCCCGCAGGCCCGCCGCCGATAATCGCAACATCGATCGGCTGATGAGTAGTCATGAAGAGACCTCCTGTCGAAAGATTGGCGTTCTTTGCGCTCATACCCAAATTTATGCGAACGTGACACTCATGCACTACAATGATTCTCTGTGAAACAAAGATGAAGGGGAGATATCGATGGATCAGACGCAGACGAGCGACGACGCTCCCCTGCTCACGCACAGCACTCCCCAATCGGAACAAACCACGCTCTTGGCTCAGCAAAAACCTCTCGTGACTATCGTGCACGCCTCGGTCGGCTCGGGCCACAAGGCCGCCGCAAATGCGATTGCGCAGGCATTCGACCTCATCCGCGGCACCAATGGCATCCCAGAGGATGTTGAGATTGAAGTGCTCGATATCCTTGATTTTGGACGCATAAAATTCGACGGCAACAAAACGGCCGCCTCGTTTACCGGCGCCACGCGCCCAATCTATGACTTGACCTGGCGTTATACCCTTACCGGACACCTGCTTTGGGGCGGTGGCACGGCATGGTCGCGCATCATGTTCCCCGCATTTAACGAATACGTTCGAACTCGCAGGCCCATTGCCGTGGTAGCCACACATATCACGGCAGCCAACGTCGCCGTCGGCGCGCGCGTCATTACGGGCATCGACTATCCCGTCATTTGCGTACCGACCGATTACGAGGTCGAGGGTTGGTGGCCCCATAAGGACACCGACCTATTCTGCGTAGCAAACGAGTTTATGGCCGAAACACTCCGACCCCGTAAGGTTCCCGAGGCAAAGATCCGCATTACGGGCATCCCCATTCGCGCCGGGTTTGATACGGACTACAACCGCGAGGAAAAACTCGAGAAGTTCAATCTCCCCACAGACAAGCTCGTTGTGCTGGTGATGGCCGGCGCCAGTTTGCCTCAACCGTACGTTCGCTTTCGCGCGGAGATGGACCGCACCCTCCCCTTCCTGCGCAGCTTCGAGGACATGCACTTTGTCTTTTTGCCGGGCAAGGATGCCGAATATGCCACCCGTCTCAAAACGCTTTTCGATGCCATGAAACTCGAGAACGTCACGGTTCTTGACTACGTCGATGACATGGCAGCGCTTATGCACGGCTGTGACCTGGCAATCCTCAAATCTGGCGGACTCACTGTTACCGAATGCCTGTGCGCACACCTGCCTATGATTCTGCTGGGCAAGTCATATGGCCAGGAAAAGGCCAACACCACCATGCTCACCGGCATGGGCGCCAGCATGCATGTCACCACGGCGCGAGAGCTCATCGTAACCCTGCGCCACCTGCACGATCATCCCGAATCGCTCAAGGCACTACTCATTAACGGCGAAGTGCTGCGCCGTCCACGCGCAGCCGAGGATATCGCCATCGCAACCATGGAACTTGCAGGCAAGCCCCAAAAGCGCAAACGAGCCTTCTGCCGCTTCTACTGGGGCGAAAAACCAGCGCATATCCGCTAGCGTCTTAATGTCCGCTGCTCGGCGGGAGCCGCCCATATATCATTCCATGCTCAAACATTCTCGCTGCGCTGCGAAACTGCGCGTGGAACGATATATGGGCGGCTCCCGCCGAGCAGCTACGTTTACGTACTAGCAACTACAGCAGGTTCGCCCCAGTAGAAGCTGCGAAGGTGGAACCAAATAATCTGATAATAGTTAGCCGATGCTACAAAGGGATTGTTCCTTTGTAGCATCGGCTAACTAGAAAGATTATTTATCTCAAGCATTTAGCCCTTTCGCCTGAGCCCCATACATATCGTCCCGCGCGCAGTTTCGCAGCGCAGCGAGAATGTTTGAGCACGGGATGATATGTATGGGGCTCAGGCGAAAGCGGGATCCATGCGCCCCTGCGAAGCGAGAATGTTTGAGCATGGGATGATATATAGGCGGGTCGGGCCGGTCAGCGGAAAGTACGTAAACGACTAGGATACGCCGCTAGAACCGAAACCGCCGGCTCCTCGATCGGTTTCGTCTAGTTCGTCTACTTCTACGAGATTGACTGTGGGGACTTCTTGGATGACGAGTTGGGCGATGCGGTCGCCTTTGTTGATCTGGATATTGTTGGTGGGATCTAGGTTGATGAGGATGACCTTAAGCTCACCTCGATAGTGGGCGTCGATGAGACCGGGCGTGTTGACTATAGACAGGCCTTGCTTAATGGCTAGGCCGCTGCGGGGTTGGACAAAGCCGGCGTAGCCATCGGGCAGCGCAATGGCCAAGCCAGTGGAGACCAAACGACGCTCAAAGGGCTTGAGGGTGCAGTCTTCGTTGGCGCGGAGGTCAAGACCGGCATCTGTGGGGTGAGCGTATTTGGGAAGCTCGACCGTGGGATCGAGTCGCTTAATGTTAACGGTAATGTTGGACATGAAATCACCTTAGCTTGTCGAGCTCTTGCAAAAACTCGTCGACGTCTTTGAAATCGCGATAGACCGAGGCAAAGCGAATGTAGGCCACCTTGTCGATCTTGGCCAGGCGCTTGAGCACCATATCGCCCAGTTCGTGGGACGTTACAGCCGTCAGCGTACGCGAACGCAGCTCCACCTCGATATCATCGATGATCTCGTTGAGCTTTTTCGTATCGATATCGCGCTTAATCGTGGCGCGCATCAGGCCGACCAGCAGCTTGTTGCGATCGAACCGCTGCTTAGACCCGTCGGATTTGATAACCTCGATGGGATCTTCGCAGCGCTCGAACGTCGTAAAACGATAATTGCACGAACAGCATTCGCGACGACGCTTGATAGTGTTGTTCGACTCCTGCATACGGGAATCGACAACGCGGGTATGTGCCTTGCCGCATTTGGGACAGCGCATGGTACCTCCTCTTAAACGATAACAAGGGTACCATGCGACCGAGCGGAAATCTTACGAACGAGCCGGAACTTTCAGAACTGCACCAGCATCAAGAGAGCCACGATCGAGGTGATTGACGCTACGAATCATGTCGGAAGTCTCCTGCGTGGAAAGGCCATCGATGGGATGCTCCTGGGCAAGCGACCACAGAGAATCGCCGGACTGCACACGAACCGTCTCGTAGGTAACGTTGGCTACGGAATCGGCATATGCTGCGTGACGAGCAGAAAAGACTGACGTGGCGAGCACAAAGAACAAGGTGAATGCTACAGCAACAGCAACAATCGTCGAGGCCTTCAGGGCAACAGGAGCCGAAGCAGCGGCCGCACGCTGGGTGCGAACGGGTTTAGTGGCCACGGCCTGAAAATGGGAGCGTCCACCCTTCACGACCGTGAAGGCAGGCGAGGCAGGCGCCTCGAGCTTAAGAGCAAGGTTTCCCTGGACCATATCCGCTGCGTTCATTCTGTTCTCCTCTCGTTTGTTTTGACGAGAACTGTTTTATCAAGCCGCGGGGACAAAAAAGTCTAGCGCGGGAACGAGTGTTCGGTTATTATTATCTTCGAACAGTTGTTCCTGTCAAGCAAAAATAGAACATTTGTTTGGTATGGGTAGAGAGGAACCCCTGATGGCTCGCAAAATTACCAAGCGTCAGCAGCAAATTTACGACTTCATCAAGGAATATCAGCAGGAGAAGGGCTATCCGCCCAGTGTACGCGAGATGGCTTCGGCTGTGGGCCTTTCCTCCCCTAGCACCGTACATGCGCACCTCTCCGCGCTGGAAGCACGCGGCCTGCTCAAGCGTGACGCCACCAAACCTCGCGCTCTCGAGCTCTTTGACGAGGACGGATCTTCCGTCTCCATCTCGAAGTCCGATGAGCCCACGGTGCCCCGCGGCACCGTATCGCTGCCTCTCGTAGGCCGTGTCGCCGCAGGGATTCCCATCCTTGCCGAGCAGAATATCGAGGACACCTTTACCATCCCAACCGAGATCGCAACAGAACAGGGGTCCTTTATCCTCGAGGTCCACGGCAATTCGATGATTAACGTCGGCATCTATAACGGCGACTACATCATCGTTCGCGAGCAGAAGAGCGCCATGAATGGCGAGATTGTCGTGGCCATGATCGATGGCTCCGCAACAGTCAAAACATTCTATAAGGAACAGGGACGCGTTCGCCTGCAGCCCGAAAACGACACTATGGAGCCTATCTACGCGACAAATCCCACGATTCTAGGCAAGGTCGTCGGTTTGATGCGCCGGTTTTCGTAATGCAAAAACGCATCACGGTCTTTGATACCATTCGCGGGTTTACCATGCTGTCGATGGCGGGATTTCATGCCTGCTACGACCTTGCCTACCTATATGGTTGGAAGATGCCCTGGTTTACCCAGACCATCTTCCAAGACATCTGGCGAGCCAGCATCAGTTGGGTATTTTTGTTTATTGCCGGCTGGATGTGCACCCTCTCGCGCAACAACATCAAGCGTGCCGCCAAATATGCCGTAGCCGCTTTGGTCGTATGGGTCGCAACGACGCTCGTCTCAGTCGATGACTCGGTGAACTTCGGCATCATTTTCTGCATGGCGGCGTGCACCGCCATTGTTGCACTCGCGCGCCCGGTTCTCGATAGAATGCCGGCAGTTTGGGGTATAACGATTTGCCTCATACTCTTTGCCTGTACCTGGAGCATTCCTAAAGCGGTCTACCCTATCCCCTATCTAGCTTGGCTGGGGTTCCCAAGTCCAGACTTTGTCTCCGGTGATTACTATCCGCTCATACCCTTCTTATTTATGTACCTCACAGGCTTCTTGGTGACGCATAATTTCTTTCGCAAATTGACAACCGCATAGCGGAACA
>NZ_QSPN01000017.1:0-1362 GCF_003436455.1 Collinsella sp. TM05-37
GGTGACGCATAATTTCTTTCGCAAATTGACAACCGCATAGCGGAACACGGCCCGCGCCCCGTCATATGATTTCTAGCGGCTAAACAACAAATCAACGACGAAAGGGGCACGGGCCGTGTCTGCGAACATCGTAACAGTCGACGAGGAGTCGCTGCGCAAGGACATAAAGAATCTGGTGAGGAAGACCGTCGAGGAGACGCTCAACGCGCTGCTCGACGAGGAGGCGTCCGAGCTCGTAGGGGCCGGGCGCTACGAGAGGACGGCAGGCCGGGAGGCATACCGCAGCGGCCACTACGCGAGAAAGCTCGTCACCGGGGCAGGAGAGGTCGAGCTCAACGTGCCGAAGCTGCGCGGCGCGACCTTCCAGACGGCCGTTATCGAGCGCTACCGCAGGCGCGAGACTTCGGTCGAGGAGGCCATCGTCGAGATGTACCTCGCGGGCGTCTCGACCAGGAGAATCGAGGACGTCTCCGAACTCCTCTGGGGAGCGCCCGTGTCCTCCGGCACCGTCTCCAACCTCAACGAGAAGGCGTTCGCGTCCATCGAGGCCTGGCGCCAGAGGCCGCTCGAGGGCGATTACCCTTACGTTTTCGTCGACGGCATCTACCTCAAGCGCAGCTGGGGAGGGTCCTACGAGAACGTGGCCGTTCTGGTGGCCATCGGCGTCAACTCCACCGGCGACCGGGAGGTCATCGGCTGCGCGGAGGGCTACACCGAGTCGGCGGACTCGTGGCGCGAGTTCTTCTCGTGGCTCAGGGGGCGCGGGCTCTCCGGCGTGCGGCTCGTCACCGGCGACAAGTGCGCGGGGATGCTCGGTGCGCTCGAGGAGGTGTTCCCCGGGGCACGCTACCAGCGCTGCACGGTCCACTTCTACCGAAACGTGTTGGGAAGGGTGCCCGTGACCAGGAGGAAGGCCGTGGCGCGCATGCTGAAGGCGATTCACGCGCAGGAATCGCGCGAGGCGTGCTCGAGGAAGGCGGCGGAGGTGGCGGACGAGCTGGACGGGATGAGGCTCGGCGCGGCCGCGAGGACGGTGCGCGACGGCTTCTCCGAGACTCTCGCCTACACGGACTTCCCGCCGGAGCACTGGCGCAGAATCCGGACCAATAACGGTATCGAGCGCATCAACCGCGAGATCAGGCGGAGGACGAGAGTCGTAGGGACCTTCCCGGACGGCAACTCGGCCCTGATGCTGGTGACGGCGAGGCTGAAGTACATCGTGGAGCACGAATGGGGCAAGAGGAGGTACCTGGACATGTCGAAGCTGGAGGAGATGGACGAGCTGAGCAAGGAGGCGGAGGGCTAGAGCAAGGCGGGGCCGAGGCCGCCTCGATCAATTTGCGAAAGAATCTTGACGGTACC
>NZ_QSPN01000017.1:1524-43091 GCF_003436455.1 Collinsella sp. TM05-37
CCTGGCTCCCCGGGTAGGACTCGAACCTACAACAGCGCGGTTAACAGCCGCGTGCTCTACCATTGAGCTACCGAGGAATTTAAAAGCCCAGCGGAATGGGCTGAGAAATTCTGGCTCCCCGGGTAGGACTCGAACCTACAACAGCGCGGTTAACAGCAGGGCCGAGGCCGCCTCGATCAATTTGCGAAAGAATCTTGACGGTACCTGTTGAGGTGGTGGGTCGCGGGATTACATCCTCGACACGAAATGTTGATATGGCAACGTTCGAGTCAAGTGGTCGCGGCATGAAAAAACCCGCCGCATAAGCGACGGGTTTTACAACCTGGCTCCCCGGGTAGGACTCGAACCTACAACAGCGCGGTTAACAGCCGCGTGCTCTACCATTGAGCTACCGAGGAATAGGTGCGTGCTCTCAAGCAACGAAGTTTATTATACGGACGAATCAGCTTAGGGCAAGAACTTTTTTGAGATTTTTTCCGACCTAGTCATTGAGGACGTCCCCAATGACCACATGAAAGCGCCCCCAAGCGGATGTGCTTGAGGGCGCTTCTTGCTTGACTAGCTTTCGATATAGTCTTTGAGCTTGCTGCTGCGGCTCGGGTGGCGGAGCTTGGCCAAGGTCTTGGACTCGATCTGGCGGATACGCTCGCGCGTGACGCCAAACTCGCGGCCGACTTCCTCGAGCGTGCGGGGATGCCCGTCGACAAGGCCAAAGCGCAGCTCGATAACCTTGCGCTCACGATCGGCAAGCGAGTCGAGCACCTGGGTGAGCTGCTCCTGCAGCATGGAGAAGCTGGCGGCATCGGGCGGAACGATAGCCTGGGAGTCCTCGATGAAGTCGCCCAGCTGGGAATCCTCTTCCTCGCCGATGGGGGTCTCGAGCGACACGGGCTCCTGCGAAATTTTCTGGATCTCGCGGACGCGGTCGGCGCTCATGTCCATCTCGGCACCGATCTCCTCAGGGGTCGGGTCGCGACCCAGGTCCTGAAGGAGCTGGCGCTGCACGCGGACGAGCTTGTTGATGGTCTCGACCATATGCACGGGAATACGGATGGTACGGGCCTGATCGGCAATGGCGCGCGTAATGGCCTGACGGATCCACCACGTGGCGTACGTGGAGAACTTAAAGCCCTTCTGGTAGTCGAACTTCTCAACAGCGCGGATCAGACCGAGGTTGCCCTCCTGGATCAGGTCAAGGAACAGCATGCCGCGGCCGACATAGCGTTTGGCGATGGAGACGACCAGACGCAGGTTTGCGCTGATGAGTGCCTGCTTGGCTTCGAGGCCCACGTTCTCAATGCGCGTAAGACGACGCATCTCGGCACGCGTGAGCTCGAGCTCGCCGGCATCGGCAGCCTCGAGCTTCTCGGTGGCCTCGAGACCGGCCTCGATCTTCATAGCCAAATCGACCTCTTCGGAGGCGGTCAGCAGGTCGACCTTGCCGATCTCCTTGAGGTACATACGAACCGGATCGCCGGTCAGCATCACCGTGGAGGCATCGATGCCACGCACGCGGGAGCGTGAACGGGACGTGCGCACGGTGCGCTTCTTCTTGCTCTTGGAAGAACCCATCTCGGCGTCGGCCTGACGGGCCATCTTGAGCTCGTGATCGTCGAGCGAGCCGGAATCGTGCTCGTCGTCGTCATCGAAATCGTCAGTATCGGTATCGTTATCGTCATCGTCGACGTCCATGGGGGCGTCGTCGTTTCCGCTCGCGGAGATAATCTGGATGCCGCTGTTGCGCAGCGCGGAATACACCGCGGTGAGCTGCTCGTCAGAAACATCGATATCCTTCAGGGCGACCTGAATCTCGTCCTCGGTTACCGAAGTCCTGTTTGAGCCGTTGCCCATGAGCTTTGCAACGTAGGATTCCAGCCCAGTACCCGTGCTCTCAGTCTTTTTTGGCACAGATTCTCCCTTCATAGTCCACAGGACTCAATACTTTAGCACACACATAGGCGTCTATACCCAAAAAGAGGGCTGGATATAGGCGAGAATACGCTGGTTGACCACAACATCTAGGCCTGTTCGGTGCCTGCGGCCTCCAGACCGATCAAACGGAACGGGTCCGCCACGCCGCCGATAGACTTTTGCAGCTCGCGCTGACGCTGCGAATCCTGCGCGGCCTGCACGGTCAGCGCGCGACGGGCCTCATCATCGAGCGAACGGTCCTGGCGCAGCTTGGCCTGTGCGGCACGCATGCGGCGCTTGATGGTGTAGAGCTCGAGCGTATCGAGCATGAACACGATGTTCGTCTCGGTGGGGTGCTTGCTCGTCGCGGAGATGCGCCCGGCACTCACAAGCGTTGCCGCCTCGGGACAGACCGAGCGCGCCGCATCCATGCAGGCTGCAGGATCGGTTCCCGGCGGCGTTGCCAGAACGGCCCATGCGATGGACTCGTGACGTGGGTCAACCCACTCGATAGAGCAGATGCGGTCGGCATACGTGCGGAACAGGTCGGGGTAGCTCGTGAGCATCGTCAACAGCTCGCGCTCCCCTGCCAAGGACTTGCGCTCAAGATCAGTAAGAACCATCGGCGCCGCCGCAGCCGGAGCGCCCGAACCATCAGTCACAGGCACAGCACCCATACCATCAGGCACATCGATCGGCGGCAGGTCGTCGACGACCTCCACGGGCGCGGCACCGTAGGCATCGAGCGGGACGTAGTCATACGGCTCTTCTTCGACCGGCGCGGACACCGGCGGCGTCGCGCCCGATGCCCAAGCACCGCGAGATGCCCCCTGCGAACCAGACGTCCGACCGCCCGCGCTACCAGAGCGCTCGGCTTGCGCCCGCTGGCGTTCATAGTTCTGCTCACGACGTCGTTCCGCATCTTCGCGCTTGGCGACATCGCGAAACACGCGACCCGAACTCGCGCGAACCGTCTCCAGATCCAAACCCAGCAGATCGGCAATCTGAATAAAGTATGTGTCGATCATATAGCTATCGCGCAGCGGATAGATAAGCGTCAGCGCATCTTCCAGCGCCTTGGCACGACCGCCCGGCGTGGTGATGTCACTCGACTCCTGCAGCGAACGGTAGACAAAGTCCATGAGCGGCTCGGCAGCGTCGATGCGCGCCTGAAGCTCCTGTCCACCATGCGCTGTGATGAACTCCATGGGGTCGTTGCCGTCGGGCAGCACCACGCAGCGCAGGTCCATCGAATCCTGCTCGATAAATTGAATCGCGCGACGGGCGGCCTTCTGGCCCGCGGCATCGCCATCGAACATATACACGATACGCTTGGCAAAGCGGGTGAGCGTCTTGACGTGATGCTCCGTGAGCGCGGTGCCCAGCGTGGCGACAACGTTTTTGATCCCCGCCTCCCAGCAGGCGATGCAATCGGTATAGCCCTCCACCACGATGGCCGTATCCTGCGCGACGATAAACTCCTTGGCCCAGTTAAAGCCATAGAGGTTTCGCTTTTTATGGAACACGCTCGTCTCGGCGGTGTTGAGGTACTTGGGTTGGCCGTCACCCATGATGCGACCGCCAAAGGCGATGTTGTGACCCTGCTCGTCAAAGATGGGGAACATCACGCGGTCGTAGAAGCGGTCGGCAAGCTGCCCGCGCCCTCGACTCACGGCAACGTTGGCGTCGATCATCTCCTGCGGAGTAAAGCCCGCCTGCGACAGATGAGCCACCAGCATATTACGACCCGGCGCAAAGCCCAGGCAGTAGCGGCGGCAGACGTCGCCACCCATGCCGCGGCTGGCAAAGTACTCACGTGGACGGCCATCCTTACCGCGCATAAGCATGGTGTGGAAGAACTGGGCGGTCTCGGCACACAGATCGTAGATGCGGGCACGCTTGGTACCGCGCTCGCGGCGATCTCCGGTGTCGTGCAGCTCAATACCCGCGCGATCGGCCAAATAACGGATTGACTCGGGAAAGCTCAGGTTCTCGCGCTTCATGATATAGGTGAAGACGTCGCCACCCTCGCCGCAGCCAAAGCAATGCCACACCTGCGTGGCGGGAATAATGTGGAAGGACGGAGTCTTTTCGCCATGAAAGGGGCAGCAGCCCCAAAACTCATGGCCGCGGGGCTTGAGCTCAACCGTTTCCTGCACGATAGCAACTAGGTCGGACGCAGCGCGTACCTGGTCTTTTTCCTCATCGCTAATCACGGATGCCCACCCCCTGCTCACCCAAGTTGTGACGAATGTCCTCGATGTTACCCTCGACGGTCGCAATCAACTCATCCAGCGAATCGAACACGCGCGACGGACGCAGCCAGCGCGTAAACGCCAGCGAAACGGAAGCGCCGTACAGGTCGCCCGTATAACCAATTAAGTTAGCCTCGAGATGCGCAGAAGCCGCATCGTCGGCATACGTCGGCGGCAGTCCGACGTTGACGGCAGCGGGCCACACGATGTCGTTGACCAGCACCAGGCCCTCATACACGCCATCGGCAGGCACCTGAATGCCGTCGGGAACATGTAGGTTTGCCGTGGGAAAGCCCATGCCAGAACCCTCGTGACGGCCGCGAATAACACCGCCGCGCACCATATACGGGCGGCCGAGTAACTCAGCAGCAAGCTCCACATGGCCCTGTCCCAGCTCATGACGAATGCGGGTGGCGCAAATGGCCTCACCGCCCTCGCAAAGCAGGTCGTGCCCGTATACGTCAACGCCGCGCTTGGCACCCCAGGTGCGCATCTCGTCAACACCAGAAGCACCGCCACGACCCAGCCTAAAGTCGCTGCCAACGCGAATCGAACGAATGTCGACCACGCGTGACAGCAGTGCGAGAAAACCGACATGGTCGAGTGCCGCAACCTCAGGCGTAAAGGGAACGGCCACCACCGCATCGACCCCGGTCTGAGCCAAGGCATGTAGACGGTCGGACGTCGTCATCAATTTTTGAGCGGGCGAAGGACTCACCACAACGTCCGGATCGGGATCGAAAGTGACCACGACCGCCTTACAGCCATGGGCACGGGCGTCACGGACAAGCGCCGCAATGAGCTCCTGGTGTCCACGGTGCACGCCATCGAACACGCCAACGGCGATCGAGGCAGCACCCAGGTGCTCACACTTATCAAACGCATCGGCAGTAACGATGTGAGCCTCGTCCGACTCGCCCGCGAAAAAAATACGCGCGAGCTCGTGAGCGGACAACATCATCGAACACCGCCGATGGCCTGCGGAAAGACATGCTCCATGACAAAGCGGCCACCCTCGATGCGGGCGAGCGCCTTGAGTCCCCCATCGAGCACCAACGCAAACGGCGCCTTCGAGGCATCAAAATCGGCAAGCGCACGCTCAACGGGAATGCGTCGGCCGCAGAGCAGGTCGTCGGCAAGATTGCCCGGCAAGTCAACACGCGTGGCGCCCAGGGCCGCAATGGGATCCAGGGCAAAGCCAGCCGCGGACTCGGGAGAAAGCTCCTCGACCGCATGACAAGCGCCAATGGAAACAACACCGGAGGCCGTGCGGCGCAGCGCGGAAATGTGCGCGGCGCTCTCGCAGGCGCGGCCCAAATCGCGAGCGAGCGCACGGATATAGGTACCCTTGCTCACCGAGAACGCCACGGTCCACACACACGTATCACCTTCGCCTCCCACGGCGATCAGGTCGGCGGCATAGACCTCGACGGGGCGCGGAGGTAGGTCCACCGCATTGCCCTCGCGAGCAGACTTGTAGGCGCGAACGCCATTGACCGAGATAGCCGAAAACGCCGGCGGCACCTGCATCTGCGGACCCAGCATAGCGGCCAGGCGCTCACGGGCATAGGCAGGATCGCGGAGCTCGTTGGCAACAGCCACCGTGCGGACCGCCTCGCCCTCCGCATCATCGGTATTGGTCTCGGCGCCAAACGAGATGTCGGCGACATAGCTTTTGGTATCGAGCGTGAGCATGCCCAGCAGACGGGTGGCCTGGCCCACACCCACCACCATGACACCCGATGCCATGGGGTCGAGCGTGCCGGCATGGCCGACGCGTCGCTCATGGAGGGCGCGCCGGCATTGCGAAACCACATCGTGGGACGTGCAGCCCACCGGCTTATCGACGGCGAGCAGCATATTCAGTTGAGAAGGCGTACGACGAGCCATGTACCATCCAAAAAGTTAAAGCTCGACGGTCACCGAAGCGGGATCCTCCCCTACCAGTTCGGCCAGCATGGGAAGTGCCACGGTGAGCGTCTCGAGAATCGTTCCGTTGTTGGAGAAACCGGCGGCAGCAGAATGTCCGCCTCCGCCAAAGGCAGCAGCGATCTCGGACACGTTGAGATCACCCTTGGAGCGCAGGTTGCCGCGCACCTTGGTATCGCCCTCAATGCCCTTCAGGAACAGGCAGACCTCGACGCCCATCACCGAGCGCACCACGTCAACCAGACCGTCGCACTCATCCGAGGTGACACCGCACGCCTCAAGGTCACTCTGGTACGCGTAGCTATACGCGACGCGCCCGTGGGCCACCGTCTTAATGCGGCCCATAACGATGGACTTGAGGTGCAAAAACTCAACGCGCATGCTCTGGTAGACCTCGAGTGCCACACGCGCCGGATCGGCACCGTGGGCAACCAGACGCGAGGCTGCATGGAACGCGGCGGCGTCGGCGTTTTGGTACTGAAAACGGCCGGTATCGGTAACCAAGCCACACAGCAGGCAGGTTGCAACGCCATCACGTGCGACAATGCCGCAATTGTCCAAGAAGCGGTCGATGATCATGGCGCAGGCTGCAGCTTCGACGCGCCTCAGGCTGAGCTCGGCAAACTCCTCGCGCGCCGGATGGTGATCGAAGCACACCACATGCTTGGAGCGACGAAGCACCTCGGCGGAATTATTGAGACGCTCGACGACCGGCACGTCCACCGAGATGAACAGGTCCGGATTGCCGGTATACGCAGATGCCGGTACCAGGCGATCGGAGCCTTCCATAAAGCGGTAGATGCGCGGAACCGGATCATCGTCTGCCAGCAGCAGCGCAATGTCCTTGTTGGGGAAAAACTTCATGAGCGAAAGGCCCAGACCCAACACGGAGCCCAAGGCATCGCCATCGGGAGAAGTATGTCCCGAAATCGCAATGGAGGACGCACCCTCGATGAGCTCGAGGATGCGTCGCTGAATATCTGCAGACTCGCACGAGGCGAGGTCGGCGGAATTAGTCATCTAAAGCTGCCTCCTGGGCGGCATCCGCTATCGGATAGCCGTCCTCGTCCTTTTCGATCGCAAGCGTGGCGGGAACGTTTTCCAGCGCACGCGTGATGCGCTCGGCCTCATCGGTCGAACGATCGATGCGAAAATCGAGCTCGGGCGTGACACGCCAATCGAGCGAGCGAGCCAACAGGCTGCGAATACGGCCCTTGGCGCTTGCGAGCGCCTCCATGACCTCGTCGTAGCGGCTCGCATCGCACGACACGTACACACGCGCAAACGAACGGTCCACCGCGACCTCGACCGCGGTCAAAGTAACCAGGTCGAGACGCGGATCGGAAACCTCAAAGAGCAGGATATAACCAAGCTTCTCGCGAAGCTGCTCGCCCAGACGGCGGGTTGCCTGCGTTTGCTTCATAGCGCTACCCCCTACTCGGTACGGGCAACCTGGTCGATGCGGTAACCCTCGATCTGGTCGCCGGGCTTGATGTCCTGGAAGTTCTCCAGGCCAATGCCGCCCTCGGAACCGCTCTTGAGGCTCTTGGCCTCGTCCTTGTAGTGGCGCATCGAGGCGATCTTGCCGTTGAAGACCACGATGCCGTCGCGCACCAGACGCACGGAATCGGTCGCGGCGATCTCGCCCTCTTCGACACGGACACCGGCGGCGATACCGACTTTGGGCACCTTGAAGGTGTCCAGGACGGTCGCGGTACCCGTGGAGACCTCGACCTCGGTGGGCTTAAGCATGCCGATACGGGCAGCGTCGAGTTCCTCGAGGCACTTGTAGATGACGTCGTAGCAACGGATCTCGACGCCCTCACGCTCGGCGGCGGAGCGGGCCTTACCGTCGGGACGGACGCCAAAGCCGATGATGATGGCGTTGGAGGCGTCGGCCAGGACGACGTCGGTCTCGTTGATGGCACCAACGGCGGAGTGGATCGTGTTGATGCGGACCTCGGACTGATCCATCTTGTCGAGCGAATCCTGAAGGGCCTCGATGGAACCCTGGACGTCGGCCTTGATGATCAGGTTGAGCTCCTTGACCTCGGCGTCGGCAATGGTCTCGAAGAGGTTCTCGAGCGTGACGTGCTTGACGCGGCTCTGCTCCTCGATACGGGCCTTGAGCGAACGCTCGTCGGCGAGGGCGCGAGCCTCGCGCTCGTCCTCGAACACGCGGAACTCGTCACCGGCGTTGGGCACGGACTGCAGGCCCAGGATCTCGACGGCGTCGGAGGGACCGGCCTCGGTGACGGCGCGACCCTTGGGGTCGAGCATAGCACGGACGCGGCCGTAGGTAAGGCCGGCGACCAGCGTATCGCCCACGTGCAAGGTACCGCGGGTCACGAGCACGGTAGCGACCGAGCCGCGGCCCTTGTCGAGCTTGGCCTCGAGGACGTTGCCGGAGGCAAAGGTGTCCGGGTTGGCCTTGAGCTCGAGCACATCTGCCTGGAGCAGCACAGTCTCCAGAAGGTCGTCGATACCAATCTTCTGCTTCGCCGAGATGTTGACGAACATGTTCTGTCCGCCCCACTCCTCGGGGATGACACCGTACTCGGTGAGCTCCTGGCGCACGCGGTCGGGGTTGGCACCCGGCTTATCGATCTTGTTGACGGCGACGACGATGGGTACGCCGGCGGCCTTGGCGTGGTTAATCGACTCGACAGTCTGGGGCATGACGCCGTCGTCGGCAGCCACGATTAGAATGACGATATCGGTCACCTTGGCACCACGGGCACGCATGGCCGTAAAGGTGGCGTGACCCGGGGTATCGATGAAGGTGATCTTGCGGTCGTTGATCATAACCTGCGAAGCGCCGATTGCCTGGGTAATGCCGCCCGCCTCGCCGGCAGCGACACCGGTGTGACGGATGGCGTCGAGGAGGCTCGTCTTGCCGTGGTCGACGTGGCCCATGACGGTGACGACCGGGGCGCGCGGTTTAAGGTCGGCGGGATCGTCGTAGAACGAGAAGGTGTTCTCCTCCTCGGGGGTGATGATCTTGATCTGACGGCCCAGGTCGTCGGCAACGAGCTCGACGAGGTCGTCGGACATGGACTGCGTCATGGTGAGCGGCGTACCCAGCAGGAACAGGCGCTTGATGATGTCGTTGGCCGGAACGTCGAGGGCCTCGGCGAGCTCCTGGACGGTAACGCCCTGGGAGACCTTGATGGCATCGAGCTCCTCGGGGTTCACGCCCTGGGCCAGCGCCTCCTCTATCTTGCGCTCCTCCTGAGCCTTGGCAGCCTCGCGCTCGCGCTTCTCCTTGCGCTTCTTGCGGCGACCGGTGGACTCGCGAGAGGCCTCCTCGACGGCAGCACGAGCCTCCTCGAGCACCTTCTCGCGGCTGTACTCCTCGGCCTCGCGAGCCATGCGGCTATAGTGGTCCTCTTCATTGTTGTGACCGCCCTTGCGCTTCTTGCCCTTGCCCTGCTTATCGGGGTTGGGGAAGTCCATGCCAGCAGCGACATTGTTGCTGGCGTTGGTGCGATGGCTGTGCGGACGGCTCTCGGAGGCGTTGCGCTCGGAGTTGTTGTCGGAAGCACTGCGATCGTTACGACGGCCACCGCGGCGGTCGTTGTTGCCGCCACGACGGTTACCACGCTCGGCGGCGCGCTCGGCCTTGGCCTTGTCCTCGGCGTCCTTCTTCTCCTTGAGCACGGTCTCCTGTGCGGCGATCTGGTCGAGCAGCGAACGGAAGCGCGAACCGGAATCGGAAGCGGGAACGGCGCGGCGCTGGGCCTCGCGGGCAGCCTCCTCCTTCTCGCGAGCAAGGCGCTCCTGCTCGGCCTTCTTCTTGGCCTCGGCCTCGGCGCGGGCGGCCTCCTCGGCAGCCTGGGCTGCGGCAAACTGGCGGCGCTCCTCCTCGCGTGCCTTCTCGGCGGCGATGCGCTCGCGCTCGGCCTCGGCGGCGCGGGCGGCCTCCTCGGCGGCAGCTGCCTGCTCCTCGGCCTGCTTGGCGGCCTCGACTTCCTGAGCGCGGGCCTCGATCACCGAGGCGAGCTGCTTGCGGACCATGGCAACGTAGGCATCCTCCAAGGTGGAGGAAGCGGACTTAGCGGGAATCTTCATATCGGCGAGATGACCCATCAGTTCCTTAGAGGTCATGCCGAACTCTTTGGCCAGGGTGGACACACGGACTTTTGCCATATGACTTCACCTACCCTTTCTGGCACCTTGGGTGCCTAGAGACTGAACGAGCGTGGGAGATGCGCCGGGACCTGCCCGGCGCGACCGCGCGCTAGATCAGGTCCTCCGCATCATCGAAGGCGTCGGTGTCGTGGACACCGCAGAAACGGGAGCCGGGACGGGCCTGGTTGCGGCACTGGATGCCGTCCTCGGACACGTACTCGCAGCGACGGACGTCCTCGTCCTCCTCGTCACCGATCAGGTCGGCGGCGGGCTCCTCGTGAACGGGAACGTTCTTGAGGATGTCGGCGGCAAGCGTCTCGGACTTGATGTCGATGTGCCAGCCGGTCAGGCGCGCAGCGAGGCGGGCGTTCTGGCCCTCCTTGCCGATGGCGAGGGACAGCTGGTCATCGGGCACGATGACGCCGGCGTAGGCCTTCTCCTCGTCGATGAGGACGCGGGTGACCTTGGCAGGCGACAGGGCGTTGGCAACGTAGACGGCAGGATCGGCATCCCACAGGATGACGTCGACGCGCTCGCCACGGAGCTCGCCCACGACAGCGCGAACACGGCTGCCCTTGGGGCCGACGCAGGCGCCCACGGGATCCAGACGGTCGTCGAGCGAGTGGACGGCGACCTTGGAACGCTGGCCGGGCTCGCGGGCGATCGACTTGATCTGGACGGTGCCCTCATAGATCTCGGGCACCTCCTGCTCAAACAGACGACGCATGAGCTCGGGGTGGGTACGGGAGATGACAATCGGTGGACGGCTGTGCTCGCCACGAACCGGCTGCAGGTTGGAGTTGGGGTCGCGAACGTCGATGATCACGGCCTTGATGTGCTGGTTGTGCAGGTAACGCTCGCCCATCGGGCGCTCGTTGCGCTCGTTCTCGTAACGGCGCTGATCGAAGTGCGGCAGCTCGGCCTCGACGCCCTCGCGAATCTTGACGATCGTGAAGTCGGGCGTGGATTGCAGCACGGTACCGCTGATGAGGTCACCGATGCGGCCGGAGAACTCCTCGTAGATCTGCTCGCGGGCGGAGTTGCGCACGATGGCGTTGATCTCGGCCTTGGCGTGCTGGGCAGCGATGCGGCTCGTGTTCTTGGGGGTGACGTCGATCTCCTCGAACTCGGTGAAGTTGCCCTCCTCGTCCATGGAATCGTCGATCGGCTCCAGGCGGTAGACGTAGATCTTGCCGGTGGTGCGGTCGATGGTCACCTTGGCGCCCCACTCAAGATGCAGGATCTCGGCATAGCTCTTGGCGAGCGACTGCTCCAGGCGGTCGATCAGGTAGAGCTGGTCGATGTGCTTCTCCTGGCAAAGCTCCATCAGGGCGGACATCATGTCGGATGCTGCCATCTTACTTTCCTTCCTTCGCGGGCTTGAAGTCATAGGTGGGCTTCAACTTGCACTTTTTAACATCAGAGAAATCGAGGGTGACGGACTCGCCGTCCTCGAGCTCGAGGGTCACGTCGGTCTCGGTCGCAGCGGCAATCTTGCCGGCGTACTTGCGACGGCCCTCGGTGGCGGTGGAGGTGAGCTCACAATTCTCGCCCACAAAGCGGGCAAAGTCGCGCGGACGGCGCAGCGGGCGCGCCATGCCCGGGCTCGACACCTCGAGTGTATAGCTCGAAGAGATGGGGTCGAGCTCCTCGATTACATCGCCGACCCATTTGGTGTTGGCCGTGACGTCGTTGAGCGACAGGCTCTGACCCTCAGCACCCTCGATACGCACGCGCACGCAGGGGGCCTTGGTGGCGCCCACGAGCTCGACGTCGACGATGTCGACATCGTGCTGGGGAGCGACGGCCTCGAGCGCGTCGATGATCGCCTGCTCGGTCTTGGTCTTGACCATTGCGGCACCTCCATCCATACAAAAAAGAAGCGGGGCCGAAACCCCACTTCTTTCAATTACAACTTCATTTGCAAGCAAACTATACCAATAGCTGCGGAAACGTGCAAGCACCGTACGAATCTGCAGGTCAGCGTGCGCACAGGTTCTCCACAAGAATAGGACAATTGGCCGAGGAGCCCCATGCGGCGCACCCTCAACAGTCCCAAAACGGGCCATGCGTCCCAATCCACAGGTCTGTTCGGACCCCAAGGGCATTCCTCCCCGAGCCCTTATCGATCAGACTTACGCTAAGGGACATTCCGCAACAAGCCGGCCAGCAAGTCGCGCAACGACGAACCTTTCCAAATCCTCTACGGCAAGGAGGCACCTATGAAACGCCTAGGCACCCTCTGCATGACTGCGCTCGCCATCGCAACGTGCTCGTTGGCCCTCTTAGGCTGCGGCAAAACGAACAGCAAAACCGGAACATGCGAACCGGATCCTGGCAGCACCAAAGCCATCGAAAAAACCGAACCCCCGGTGAGCTTCGACAAAATAGACGAGGACATCGTCGATCCCCAGGGTTTGGGCCCCGACCCCCAAGAACAATTCCCCATCGACCTAGAGGCGGACGAGAACATCCATGTTACCTGCGTGGGCAAGGACGCCGACGGCTATGGCGACGCTGCGCTCATCTTTACGGTGAACAACAACACCGGTGTCGACATGATGTTTGGCGATGTGGACTCCTATGCCTACGTCAACGGCGTGGTCCGCGATGTGCGCATGCGCCAGCAGGTCGCAGCAGGCGAGGAAACGCGCGCCACGCTCACCTTTGTTGGCACCTTCGACGACCCGGACTTTGATGTGAACAACGACCTCAACGACATCTACCTCAACATTTGGATGTTCGAAGAGGCAACGGGCAACGTTTACTTTAGGGACCTAGTACACATCCCATAGAAGACGGTGCGACGCACCGACTAAGCAGGACACACAACAAAGACGAGGGGCGATCCCAACGGAATCGCCCCTCGTCTTTTACGAGTCAGCTATGCGCGCAGCGCTTACTTGACCACCAGGTTGACCAGCTTGCCGGGCACGCAGATGGCCTTGACGACCGTCTTGCCCTCGAGCCACTTGGCGACGGCGGCCTCGGCGGCAGCCTGCATCTCCTCATTGGAGGCATTGCGGGGCACCTCGACGCGGCCGCGGACCTTACCAAGCACCTGGACCACGATCTGCACCGTGTCCTCAACGGACTCGGCCAGGTCGAACTCGGGCCAGGCGGCGGTGTAGACGTTGCCCTCGCAGCCGAGCGCCTCGTGCCACAGCTCGTCGGCCCAGAACGGGCAGATGGGGGCAAGGACGCTCACGATATCCTTAGCCACGCCGTAGCACATCGCCTTGTCACGGGAAGCGCCCTCAGTAGCATTGAGGTAGGCACTCGCGGCATTGACGAGTTCCATGACGGCCGAGATGGCGGTGTTGAACTGGCCGCGATCGAAGTCCTCGGTGCACTTGGCGATGGTGCGGTGACGCTCGCGATAGAGCTTCATCGCAACCTCGTCGAGCGCGGACTTGTCGAAGGCAACGTTGGCGTCGCCGGACTGGACGAGCTGCCAAACGATACGCCAGGCGCGCTTGATGAAGCGGTTGGCGCCCTCAACGGCCTTGGGATCCCAGTCGAAATCCTTCTCGGGCGGGGCGATAAACAGGATCGCCAAACGCATGGTGTCGGCGCCGTAGGGCTCGATGACCGAGCTCGGGGGCACGACATTACCCTTGGACTTGGACATGGTGTCGCCGTTCTCGTCCTTGACCATGCCCTGGCACAGCAGGTTGGTGAAGGGCTCGTCCACACTCAGCAGGCCCAGGTCGCGCAGCGCCTTGGTAAAGAAGCGGCTGTAGAGCAGGTGCAGAATGGCGTGCTCGATGCCACCGATGTAGTTATCGACGGGCATCCAACGGTCGGCGGCCTCGCGGGAGAAAGGCAGCTCGGTGTTGTGCGGGTCGGTATAGCGCAGGTAATACCAGCTGGAGCAAGTGAAGGTGTCCATGGTATCGGTCTCGCGCTTGGCCGGGCGGCCGCAGACCGGGCAGGTGGTCTCGTAGAACTCCTTGCACTCGGCGAGGGTCTCGCCGGCGCCCAGGTCCAGGTTCTCGGGCAGCGTCACCGGCAGCTGGTCCTCGGGTACGGGGACGATGCCGCAGTGCTCGCAGTGGATGGCTGGGATGGGGTTGCCCCAATAGCGCTGACGGGAAATGAGCCAATCGCGCAGACGGAACTCGACCTTGCGACGACCGCAGCCCATGGCCTCGAGGTCGGCCACGATCGCAGCCTCGCCCTCGGAGTGCTTGCCGCCGCGCATGCCGGTGTACTTGCCGGACTGGACGAGCGTGCCCTCGGCAGCGTGGGCGCAATCCCAGTCGACGGTCTCGGCATGGAAGGTATCGATGGTCTCGCCGCTGGCCTCGACGGCTGCGCGGTCGTCATCGTCCAGGATGATCGGCACGATCGGCAAATCATACTTGCGTGCGAACTCAAAGTCGCGCTGGTCGCCGCAGGGAACGGCCATGACGGCGCCGGTGCCGTAGTCGGCAACAACGTAGTCGGCAACCCACACGGGGACCTTCTCGCCGTTGACCGGGTTCACCACGTAGCGGCCGGTAAAGGCACCGTGCTTCTCGAGGGTGCCCTGGGCACGCTCGACGGCGGAGATATGCTTGGAGTCCTCGACGATCTTGGTCACGGCCTCCTCGTACTCCGTGCCCTCGACGAGCTCGTGCAGACGCGCGTACTCGGGAGCCAGGACAAAGAAGGAGACACCGAAGAGCGTGTCGGCTCGCGTGGTGAAGACGGTGATCTTACCCTCGTCGCCCTCGATGGGCTCGCCATCCTGGTCGCACAGGGTAAAGTCGACCTCGGCGCCCTCGGAACGACCGATCCAGTTGGCCTGCATCTGCTTGACGCGCTCGGGCCAGCCGGGGAGCTTCTCCAGGTCATCGAGCAGCTCCTGAGAGTACTCGGTAATCTTGAAGTACCACTGCTCCAGGTCGCGCTTCTCGGGCTCGGTGCCGCAGCGCCAGCACTTGCCCTCGGTGACCTGTTCGTTGGCCAGAACGGTCTTGCAGGTGGGGCACCAGTTGACCGGGTTCTTCTTGCGGTAAACCAGGCCCTTTTCCCACAACTTCTCAAAGATCCACTGACCCCAACGGTAATAATCGGGGCTGCAGGTCTTGACCATGCGATCCAGATCGTAGGAGAAGCCCATGCGCTTCATCGTGGCGAGCGCCTGGTCCATGTTCTTATACGTCCAGGCGGCAGCCTGCGTGTTGTGCTTGATGGCGGCGTTCTCGGCAGGCAGGCCAAAGGCGTCAAAGCCGATGGGGTGCAGCACATCGTAGCCGCGCATGCGGGCCTGACGGGCCATGGCATCGCCGATGGTATAGTTGCGCGCGTGGCCCATGTGCAGGTCGCCCGACGGATACGGGAACATCTCGAGCACGTACTTCTTGGGCTTGCTGGCGTCGGTGTCGACGGCAAAGAGGTTGGAGTCCTCCCAGGCCTTCATCCACTTGGACTCAATGGCCTGCGCGTCGTAGGCAGGGATCTCATCCTTATGATCTGTGCAATCGCACATATCAGCTCCTTTAATCTTTAATGGGGTCGGTCGGCTTAGCTTTATTCGCTACTGCGGACAGTCCTGCGCAAGACGAAGAGCACATTAAGTGCTCTTCTTTGCGTGCGGAACTTGTAGCGAACAAAGCTAAACCGCCCGACCCTAAGGTTAACTTGACTGATGATAGCAAATACAACAAGCGAGATGTCTGCGACTTGCAGGCATCTCGCTTTATCTAAATAACGTGGTTGAGGCTCAACCTTTATGTGCAGGTCTTATCTTATCGATACGTTACGCTCTGTTGGGAGTCCTTGACTACGACGTCGTGGGCGCCGCCTTCGACGATCGAGGTCGAGCTTACCAGTGTCAGGCGTGCCTTTTCCTGGAGCTCGGGGATCGAGAGGGCACCGCAGTTGCACATCGTGGACTTGACCTTGTAGAGCGTGCCGCCCACGCCGTCCTTGAGGGAACCGGCGTAGGGAACGTAGGAGTCAACGCCCTCGACGAAGCTGAGCTTCGCGGCGCCGCCCAGGTCGTAGCGCTGCCAGTTGCGGGCACGCGCAGAGCCCTCGCCCCAGTACTCCTTCATGTACTGGCCGTTGACGTTGACGCGCTCGGTCGGGCTCTCGTCAAAGCGGGCGAAGTAGCGACCCAGCATCATAAAGTCGGCACCCATGGCAAGGGCGAGCGTCATGTGGTAGTCGTAGACGATACCGCCGTCGGAGCACACGGGCACGTAGACGCCGGTCTCCTCGTAATACTCGTCGCGAGCGCGGCAGACGTCGATCAGCGCGGTGGCCTGGCCACGGCCAATGCCCTTAGTCTCGCGGGTAATGCAGATGGAACCGCCGCCGATACCGACCTTGATGAAGTCGGCACCGCAGTCGGCCAGGAAGCGGAAGCCCTCGGCGTCGACGACGTTACCGGCACCGACCTTGACGTCCTCGCCGTAGTTGGCGCGGATCCACTCGATGGTGCGCTTCTGCCACTCGCTGAAGCCCTCGGAAGAGTCGATGCACAAGACATCGGCGCCGGCCTCGATGAGCAGCGGCACGCGCTCGGCATAGTCGCGGGTGTTGATACCGGCGCCGACCATGTAGCGCTTATCGCCGTCGAGCAGCTCGTTGGGGTTGGTCTTGTGGCTGTCGTAATCCTTGCGGAAGACGATGCCCATGAGGTGATCGTTGTCGTCAACGATAGGCAGAGCGTTGAGCTTGTTGTCCCAGATGACGTCGTTGGCAACCTTGAGGCTGATGTTCTTATCGCCCACGATGAGCTGCTCACGCGGGGTCATGAACTCGGAGACCTTCTTCTGGTGGTCATCGCGGCTGGGGCGATAGTCACGGCTGGTGACGATACCCAGGAGCTTGCCCTTGGGAGTGCCGTCGTCGGTGACCGGCATGGTGGAGTGACCGGTCTTCTCCTTGAGCTCGATGACCTGCTCCATGGTCATGTCGGGGGTCAGCGTGGAATCGGACTGAACGAAGCCGGCCTTGTGATCCTTGACGGCCTTGACCATAGCGGCCTCGGACTCGGGAGCCTGGGAACCGTAAATGAAGGACAGGCCACCCTCGGTAGCGAGCGCGACACCCATGTCGACGCCCGAGACGGACTGCATGATGGCGGAAACCATGGGGATGTTCAGGGTGATTGCCGGCTTCTCACCGCGTTTAAAGCGGGTTAGCGGCGTCTTAAGAGAGACGTTGTTGGGGATGCACTGCGAGGACGAGTAACCAGGGACCAGCAGATACTCCGAAAACGTGTGGGACTCACCGGGAAAGAACGTAGCCATGTTTCTCCTTTTTCCATGCGACCGGTCGGCTGCAGGCCTCGTAGGACCCAGCCCAACCTTGGGCGCCCAATACTGGGGAAGTATCTTAACGCACTTTGACTGCTACAATGCATGATTTAAGAAGAGCACACGAGGGTTTGACGCAGGCTTTGCGTTTGCCCAGCAAACACTTTAGCAGGGAGACGTGGAGCACATGGAGTACAAGACGACGGCAAAGTTGGTCATTCAAGCGTGCGACAAAGACCTGCCGGGCGTGTTTGGCCACGGCTGTGTCTTGCTGCTGCAGGGTATTGACCGAGAGCATTCGCTCAACCGCGCCGCCAAAAGCATGGGCATGGCGTATTCCAAGGCCTGGCGCATCGTGAACGAGGCCGAAGGACAGCTGGGCTGCAAGCTCATCGAGCGCGACGGCGCCCGCGGATCCACCCTCACCCCCGCCGGCGAGCGAGCCATAGCGGTGTACGAGGAGCTGCAGGCTGACATCAACCAGGCCATAGCCGCCAAAGCCGACGTCCTCATCGCCAGCATCAACGCGGAGTAGTCCTTTTAGGCGGTTTTTAGCCCACAGCGCCCTCGGGTTGAGGCTCGCGCCACAAAACGGGCCCATCTACTACGTTTAGTTGAATACCCACGACCATACCGGACATTATGAAATTAAAACCGCTGGTAAACAGCTTGGTAATTTTCAAAATAGGCGGGTGTGGTCGACCCCTATTGCTTAAACGTAGTAAATAGACCGTTTTCGTGACATAGACCCCGATTAGCTACTTGCGAAGGGCGTTATCGAGAGTGGCAGCCACCTGCAGAGGGTCGTCTGTGCCGGCGAAGAGGCGGATGGCGCTCCCCTGCTTACCGCGCGGGGCCGAAAGGCGCGTTGTTGAGCCGCCGGCGGGTGATGTGCGGAATTCGTCCGGCAAAGCGTCGAACAGCTCGCCCGCGCTACGCTCGATTAGGTCAAATTCTACTGCTGGGCCAAAGCCGTGCTCCAGGATTCCCGTTGCAGCCACATGGTCAGGATGCGAGCTCAGCCCGGGATAGCGTACGTTGCGCACCATCTCGTTGGCGGCCAGATACTCGGCGAGCGCACGGGCGCGATCGAAGTGGGCCTGCATGCGAGCGTCGAGCGAAGACAGCCCCCGCTCCAGCATGCAAGCCTCATTAGCAGAAAGGTCGAGTGCAGACGCACCGCAATCCGCAAGAAGCGCATGCGCACACTCGGCGGCGGCATCCACGCGATGGCGCTTAAGCTGCGAGCGCGCCACCGAAGCGGCGACGAGTTTGCGCGGCGCAACGCCGGCACACACACGGTCGAGTGCCTCGAGCGAAAGCACGGCGCCCAGACGCAGCGGGTTGCACCCAAAGACGCCTGACGCAGTGTTATCAACCACGAGCAGCGCATGCGGCTCACGAGCGGCGCGGCCCAGAGCGCGAAGGTCGGGCACACGCAGACCAAACCCGCCGATGGAGTTGACGAACCACCACAGGTGCGGCCCCTCGGCATCAAACGAAGCATCAAAGCCTTCGGACGCAGCAGCAAACGCCGCAGCCGCAGGCTCCCCCACCAGCGCAACATCGCAGCCATCAAAGCCGCAGGCAAATGCATCGGCAAAGTCGTCCGCAAAGGCCACCAAGCGATCGCCGGGCTGCACAATCCCCAGCATCGACAGCGCCGCCGGCACATGCGAGGCCGCAACAAGACGCGCCTCACGCGCACCAGCCCTGACAGCCCAGTCCTCTTCTAACTGTTGCACGTCCACGCAACACCGTCCCCAAAAACCGAACCGAATAAACCATCCATGAAGATCGTACGCCAGCGAGCGGGCAGCTGCCGTGGCGAGGTGCCGCGAAAGAGGAGCGACGCGTACTTTATGTACGCGAGCGACGGTTTGAGCGGCAGATCGCCCGGCAGATGTCCGCGCAGCGTCGAGCGGTCCGGCGTTTGTTAAAACGCCGGAACAAAATTAGCCGTGATATTCGCCGTTGTATTGGATCAACGTTAGATCTTCCACGCCATCGAGCGCGCGGATGGCGTCGGCGTAGGGCATGTCCACACCGTCCGAGAAGACCTCGACGGCCATCTCGACCTTGTCACCGCGCATCGTCTTGGATTTGACGGTGAACTTGGTGCGTCCAAACGCGCGAACGATATCATCGCCGGTGGTCTGCCCCGTGTAGTGGATGACCATCATGTACACGCGCGCCTTGTCCTGGTGGCTCGCAAAGCCGGCGATCATCACCACGATCACCACTGCCGTGAGTCCTACGAGCGCATACATACCGGCGCCTGCAGTAATGCCTGTGGTAATGGCCCAAAACAGATACAACAGGTCGAGCGGATCCTTGACCGCCGTGCGGTAGCGGACAATAGACAGAGCACCGACCATACCGAGCGAGATGACCACATTCGTCGAGATCGCGAGCGTGACCATGCAGGTGAGCACGCACATGCCAACGAGCGTTACGGCAAAACTGCGCGAATACACCACGCCGGTAAAAAAGCGCTTGTACACGTAATAGATCAGGATGCCCATGGCGAGCGCCACGAGCAGTGACAGGCCAATCTTGGCAGGGTCGACCTGACCAAACGCCTCCAAGACGGAGTTCTTAAAAAAGTCCCTGGTGCTCATGGTCTAAATATCCCCTCGGTTCTCAAAATCCGATTCCCAGTAATTAAATCCGCGCAGGTAGGCGGTCTTTTCGTAACACAGGCAGTACTTGGAGACCGCCGTAAGCTCGGCCGCACCTGGCGGCACCATATCGCGCACCAGCTGCGGGCAAAACTCGGTAAACTTGACCTCCATCACCAGCTTGCCGGGCTCCAGCACGGGCAACGCGGGCAACGTCGCGTCAAAGATGTCAAAGCTCCCCACCGCCGCACGCACGTTGCTATCAAAGGTAATGCGCACGGTTCCCTCGTCCATCACCCACGGCTCGCGCTCGTAGTCCACGATGGTCCGCGGGCGCATCATATTGCAGATGCACTCGATGTAGAACTCACGGCAGAGTTGGTGCGGACTCCTCAGCAAAAAGTCGTAGTCGCCGGCCAGAATCTGCTCAAACTCCCCACGCGTGAGCGGCGCGTCCTCCTTGTAGATCCAGCTGCCGTACTTCTTTTTACGCTCGAGCTTAATCACCTTGTCGCTGCCGTTATAGATGCGCACGCGATACTTTTTGCGCATAAGGATACCGGCGTCTTTTTCCTCGTAGGCCGAGTTGCAGTAGTCGTCAAAGTACAGGCTGCGGATGGTGTAGCCGCCCGCCCGCGCATGCTTATCCAGCTTAAACACCGGCGCCATGCGACAGGCAAGCGAGGCGTGCTCGCCCTCGTTAATAAGATATTTGAGCTCGTGGCGGTAACGCTCCTGCGTGGTACGCGCGGGAGGTGCCGCCAGGCGCTCAAGCAGCGCGCTAGCCCTCCTCATACGTGTCCTCCACGACCTTACCGCCGTCTTGCACGTAAAAACACTTCATGCCGTAGTGCTTGCCGTCGTCGGTCACATAGTAGTCAAACGCATCTTGCGTATAGCCATCTGAGTTGGTGGCGCGCACGCGCACAAAATACTGGCCGGCATCGGGAGCATCGCAGGTCACCTCGGGAAGCAGCACGTCCTCGGCCTTAAAAAGCACGTCGCTTATGGCATAGTCGCGCGCCAGCTCCACGGTATAGCGGATGTCACGCGCCTTAAAGTCGTAGGATGCATCCCAGTTCATGCGCAGCTTACCGTTATCGATCTGCGGCACGCCAATGTAGAACGGCATGGGCTTGTTATAGCTCTCGCAAAAGCTCTTGTAGTTCTCCTCAATCTCGGAGGGAATCGCCGCGGCGATTTGCTCGTATTGGTCCTTGGTGACAGGCAGATTGTCGATATCGGGCGAAGCAAAGACCAGCGATTCGGTCACCTCGCGATAATGTTTAATCATCTTGGCCAGGCGTGCCTCGGTCATATACGAGCGCAGGTCCTTGACGGCGCGGTCGAGCTCACTGCGGAACGATTTGCTGCGCAGCGCACGATTGAATAGCACGTTGCCCCAATAGTTACTTACGCCGCGCTCCCAGCTCGCATAGTCCGAGAACCCGGCAAGAGAAAGCTCCAGCTTACGCAGCATTCCGTCGTTATCCCAATCTAAAAAGTACCAGGTATTTGAGTTGAGCGGGCTGTACAGATAACAGTTACGGTTCTGAGTATCGCAGTTGCCCGTCAGGATCTGAAACGCCAGCCAATAGACCAGGTTCTCGGTATCAAAGTAGGTATCGAGCACGTCGTCGATCTTTTGCGATTCATCGTTGAGCGCGTCGAGCATCTCGATGAGCTTGGTGTGGTCCGAGTCGCCTTTGATCTCGAGCATGCCCTCAAAATTAGCCTGGTTGTAGTCGGGGTCGTCGGCAAGTTTTATGGTGTCCTCGTAGCGGTGGAAATCGAAGCTGTTCACCTTGTACAGATGCCCGTTCTTATCCAGGCCATGTGCCTTGAGCGCCGTTTTGTTGAGTTGCTCCACCTGCGTAAACAGGCCATAGTCCTCAAAGGTGTCGTTGGATTTCTCGGTCTGGTCGCACACCCATAGATGCACAAACTGCGTGCGCAGGCCCATCATCTGGGGAATCCCGCGAATAAGGTCATAGGCCATCTTGTTGCGAAAGCGCATGCCCTCGCCCATGTGCTTGTTGAGCGCAATCGCACGTTGCTGGCGCCAGGCACCCTTGCCCTTTTTGAGCTCCACCTTGTAATTCTTTTGCGTGTTGGAACTCGACGTCTGACCGCGCACCTGCACGGTGGCATTGGGCGCTTCCTCGCCATAGCCCACTTCGCCGGCCACGGGACCCTTTTCGTCGCCCGCCTGCAGCAGGCCCATAACCTGATAACGCGTCACGCCCATGTCGGCGTAGTCGTAGACCGAGTACGTGTTGATCTCGGCCCAGCTGTGGTCGGTGTTCTCGGAGCTGTTGCCGCGCGAGACCGTCAGGTACATGGTCACAATGCCCGAGTCGTCGTAAACCTCGTACAGCTCGTCCTTATCGCGGAGGTGCTTGGCTTCGCCCGAGGCCTCGGCCTTTTTGATCTTGCCCTGCTTTTTGGGCTTTTTGGTCGAGGATTCGTCCTGAGACGAGCAGCCCGAAAGTAGCAGCGCACCGGCAGCCGCTTCAAGCAGACGGCGACGAGACATCATCCTATCGGTCATCAGAACCTCCCCAATGGTTGCGATACACGCGGACCACCGTGCGCTCAAACGTGCCATGCGGCTCGCCGTTATGGCGAAGCTCCTCATAGCGCTGCTCGGCACGGTCGAGCAAGCGACCCAGCTGCGTAAAGCGACCCGTTTTGTCGGTCGCCACGATGGGCTGCTGGCTCAGGATACGATACGGCAAGTTGGCGGTATAGGTATCGAGCCGCAGCAGCGCCACAACAAAAAACACCGCCGCGCCCAACAAAAAGCCAAAGCCGTAAAACTGCTGCGGCAACAACAGCGACACGAGGGTCGCCAGCCCGGCCACGCCGGAAAACAGGCCCGAGGCCAGCACGGCCCCCTTGTAGTCGGTAAAGTACAGCAAGATGAGCATCACCGTATTGCCCACGGCATACAGTCCGTAGCCCACGCATAACGTGCGAAAATACCCGTGCATAAGGTTATTAAAGCCCAGCGGCAGGGCCGAGAGCACCGTGGTCTCGAGCGAAATGACCGCCGCGGTCACAAACAGCTGCTTGAGCGCACAAAAACGCAGTTCGCGGTTGAGCGTGGAGAGCATCTCCTCCTCGGCCACCACAATGTCGCCCACCACGCCGCCGTCGTTAAACAGGCTGTAGTAGTCGCGGTAGCGCGGATAGAAGTTGACCTCGACCGAGACCACAAAGTTGACGGTCGTGACTAGAATGGTCAAAAACGCGATAAGCGCCGGCACGTCGTGATAGGGCGCACCGTAAAACAAGCCCTTGACCTGCACGCCGATGGGCCCGGCCCAAATGATCACCAGATGTGCGAAGAGCCCCAGGTTGGTAAACAGGCCCGTGAGCGCCAACGGCAGAAACTGATCGAGCCACTGCAAAAAGAGCCAGGGGCTGCGATCGCTCTGCGGAAAATATCGGTACAGCAGCACCACGTCCCAGGCAAGCATCACGCCGTAGCCCAGAGCGATGGACGCCAGCAGGCCCTCGACCGGCGGCAGACCCAGCGCAAGAGCGGCCAGGGCGCACAGGCACGCCATGCCAATGGCAGCCGCAAAGCTGCACAGGATCCCTCGATAGTCCTTGATGGCCGTGAGATAGCTCATGCCGTTCCAGTTGACGATCATAATGTTGAACAGCCACAGGCACAGCAGCCCCTGCAGCAGTGTGGCGCCCGAGAACAGCAAAAAGATGCCGTAGAGCACCGTGCCCGCAACGAGCATGATGGCGTTGGAGCCCCAAAACGAGGGCAAGATCTCTTCCTCGCGCTCGGCAAAAAGCATGTCGGCCAAAAAGCGCGTGACGGGCATGGAAAAGAAGCTCGTAAGCGTGAGTGAGGCCAGCAGCGTATAGGTCACCATGCATACCAGCAGATCCTGGTTGGCGCGCCCGACGCCCCACAGGCCGCACAGCACCAAGATGCCCACTTGGAGTAGCACGCCCAGCAGCATGGGGCCCGTGCACACAATGCCGGCGTAGCCATAGGCGCGCATCGTGGCAAACAGGCCCTTGCGCCTAAACAGGCGCTTGAGCTCAAAACCGATTCCGGCCACCGGCTACTCCCCCTCTCTGGGCAGGTCGAACGCACGCGCCGTCTCGTCGTACAGTGCGCGATAGTTGGCGAGCATCTGCTCGTGCAAAAAGTACGTGGCAACACGGCGCTGGCCGCGCTCCCCCATCTCGATACGGCGGGCGCGACTCGCGCACATGCGCTCCATGGCGTCGGCCAAGCCCTTGCGATACATGGGCGGGCTCACAAAGCCCGCCACGCCAAAATCGTCGCCCGGGGCGCCTTCCAGCAGCTCACGGCAGCAGCCCACCTCGGTCGTCACGCAGGGACGACGCGCGGCGAGCGACTCCAGCACACTGAGCGGCTGGCCCTCGGAGATACTCGTCAAAATGGTAAAGTCGAGCTTTTCCATGTACTCGACCACGTTGACGCGCCCGGTAAAGATCAGATCGCGCACGCCCAGGGTATCGACCAGCGCGTGGCACTCGGCACCGTACTCCTCGTCGTCCACGCCGCCCATGATGTGCAGACGCACCTTGGGAAGGCGCTCGTGCAGCTCAAAGAAGGCATAGATCATGGTCTTGACGTCCTTGATGGGCGCCAGGCGCACCACCGCGCCAATGTCCACCCAGCCGTCATCGGGCTTTAAGGGAATGTCCTTAAAGCGGTCGAACTGGATGCCGTTGGGGATGACCAGGCATTTACCTGCATCGCAGCCCATATCGATCTGCGTCTTGCGGGCGTTATGAAACAAGCTCGTCACGCGAAAGGAGCGGCGGTAGATCTCCTCCGAAAGCAGGTAGAAAAAGCGAATCCAGCGGTCCTTAAACGACGGCACCACCCAGTCGGCGCGAATGATCTCTTCCTCGCGCTCGCGAGTATAAATGCCATGCTCGGTCAGCAGCACCGGCGCATGGTGAACGATTGAGCCCAGGCAGGCGAGCAGGCCACCGTAGCCGGTCGAGATGGCGTGGTACACATCGGCCACCGGCACCTCGCTGCCCAGAAGGTAGAGCACGGGCAGCAGCATGGAGCGCATGGTGTGGAATGCATCGGCAAAGGGCGTGTATGGGTACTCGGCCAGGCACACGTCGCGAAAGATATCCATAAAGGCGCGACTCTGCAAAAACGAGAGCGGATGCACGCGACGGCGCTGGAAGATATCGAACAACACGTCCCAGTCCGGATTGGAGAGCGATACCAGGCGGCGCAGCGCCTCGCGCTCGTGAGCGTTAAAGTCGGCCTCTTCTTGCTCGCCCGAAAGCCGCAGGGCGTCGTCCAGAAACACCTCGTGTACCTCGACCACGTTGCCGGGCAGCTCGTAGACAAACTTGCCGCGGTCGGCAGCATGCGCGCCGATCACCCACAGCACAAACTCGTGCTCGGGCATGGCCTGTATGTAGCCGTGCATCCAGGTGGACACGCCGCCGTGCACATAGGGGTAGCAACCCTCGAGTACCAAGCAGATTCTCATTTGTCGCCACCCTCCTTGCGTGCAATGGTCACCGTCTTGTCCGTGGCTTTGACCAGGTACAGGTCGCCCGTCAGATGCGTAATCTCGCCACCCGTGACTGCACCCGGGTCGCCGTTGTTGGCGCGAAACATGAGCCACGCCTCGTCGTGGAAATTGCCCAGGCTGAGCGTCCAGGCATCCGCACTTGTATCCACGCTCACCGTCACGGACGAAAAGCGCTGGATGGCGCCCGAGCATTCCGAACCGGTCTGGCGCCGCAGGTCGGGCGCAGACTTGGTAAGCCACTCCAGGTAGTTGGTCAGACCGCCCTTGTAGACATCCCAGCCCTCCTTGGCTCCGCGACCGGGATCCAGTAGGTCGTCCGGGTGCATAAAGTGCGTGCTCACGTAGTGCATGTTGAGCTCGGACACGGCTGCCAGGCGCATATAGGAATCGTCGACCATGCCGCCCGAGACAATACGAGGCTGCTCCACAATGCCATCGCTCGCCACGCCAAACTCCTGTACGTACGGCAGGTCGGTGCCATCCTCAAAATACGTACTGGCGATGGTCTTAATGCGCGGAACGTCGGTGCCGATAAGCTTGCGCGCACGGGCCGAAAGGATATTCGACGGTGGCACATAGACCGAGCCGTGCGCGTTGGGCAGTACCTCGTCCTGGAAGGCTATAAGCTCGTTGAGCGATGCGACGAGCGCCTCCTTGTTCTTCCACGTCTTGTAGTCGTACAGTGTGCCATAGTCGGTATCCCAGAGCGCCAGCGGCTGATGGTTGTAGCCGTGGAAACCCAGCTCTCCGCCCATCTGCAGCAGCATGCCGCCAAAGTAGCGGAACTGCGTGGTATCGGCCTGGCGCGCGGGCTCGGTCTGGTTGACCGCGTCCTCGTAGTTTTCGATCATCACGCCGGTAAAGCGAACGCCATATTTTTGCGCGAGCTTTTGAAGATCGGGCCACCAGACCTTGGCATAAAAGTCGGCGATAGAAAGCCCGTAGTCGCGCTTGATATAGGTGCCGTCGCCCGAGGGCACGGGGCTGGGAAAGTCGTCCAGATAGAAGACGGCGCTGTTGATGACGGGGTAGGCCGTGGCATCGCCCAGCAGGCTGATCGCCGCGGCGTAAAAACCGCGCATGACCTTGTCATAGATACCGATATTGCACACCACGGTGCGACCGCTACCGCAGTCATTCGACCAAATGAGCGGGGCGCCCGCATCGCCGGTCTTAGCCCACACACGAGCCGTCTCGCGCAGCGAAACCGAAAGCGACGAATCAAAGGGGTCCGAGAGCTCGTAGCGCTCTCCCCCGCCCAGCATAAAGTCCTCGCTCGGCACAATGCTCTCGGCTTTTACATAGTCATATCCGGCAGATTCAATGCCAAGCTTAGGAGCAATCACTTGCAGATAGCCCGAGTTATCCGGCGGCATGGCGAGCATAAGCGAACCGCCGGCACTCACCCAACTTATAATGTCGCTCAGGTGCGTACCGAGCCCATCGAGCGACGGCATGAGCAAAATCACGCGATCGTAGGAGGTCAGCGAGGGAATGGCATCCGCGCCGTCCAGGGCAAGGTCCACGTCGCGGTGCGCGATCTTCATGTCGAGCAGAATCTGGTCGAACTGCTCCTTTACGTCCTCGACGCCAGCTTGATCGGAATCGGTAATGACCAGGCACGTGGGCTTTTGGCCAAATATTGCCGAGGAAGCCGGCACCGCATCGTTGGCGGCCAGCATCCCCAGCTTATGCTGGCCCGCACTGTACTGTACGCCGGCGCGCTCCACCAGCAGCACGGCCGCCATGGCAATAAAGACCGCCCACACCACAAGCAGCCCCATCCAGCGAAAATGGCCCGCACGGTCGCGGATATGCTGTACCACGCTCATCGGGCCTCCTCTCCGTTGCGCCAAAACGCCAGTTCCTCGCGGTTGGCGGCGCTCAAGTATACATGCTGTTTGTCAATCGCATCGATCACGCGGTGGACCTCGTCACCGTCGCGGCGCATCACCGCGAGGCGCAGACAAAGCATCCAAACCTCCTGCTCCTCGGGCACATCGAGCACCAGCTGGTCGGTCACGGCCTGCGCCTCGTCGATCTGTCCGACATCGGCCAGCGCCGTCGCGTATCGAATGCGAAGCTCAAGGGTGTCCTCGCGCTCGCAGCGACGCGCAAGCAAACGCGCGTACTGTTGGCGCTGAATCTGAGCCACGCGCCCCTCGGCCAAGCCCGAGTCCAAGTATTCACCAAGAAAATCGCAATATTCGTTGAGGTTTTGCGCGCTCGGGTCTGTCTTAAAGGCACGCTCCAGCTGCTGCAGTTTAAGGTCGGACTCCTTGGAGATCTGCGCCACCGCCGTCGCGGCATAGTGCGCCACCTCAACGTCGTCGTTAAGCTTAGCCGCCTGCAGCTGCGGCAGGTACGCGTCGGGCTCCTCGGTGAGCATGGAGAGCATGAGGCGGCGCCGGTATGCCGGGTCGTTGACGATGAGCGCCTCCTCGAGCGGCACTACGCCTGCATCATCCTCACCACTCGGTACCGGCATACTGCGATGCAGGTCGTCGTTGAAGCGCAGCGACTCCAGCGCAGACTCTTTCAGTCCCTCGCCAAACACCGCGCTGCGGACCGATAGCAGAGCCACCAGCAATGGGCCCCACAGCGGCACCAGCACTATCACAGGCAGCATGTGCCCGCGCACCGGCAGCAGGCCCAGCTTCATGAGCGTCCACAGCACCAGGCAAACCAGCGCATGAATCAGCAGCAAGACGGCAGCAACGACAAGCGAGATCAAGCGGCACCCCCCCCCCTCACCGTCACCGGTGTAAGAGATGTGCTGCAACAGCGCCACGATGTCCTCGCCGTCGACGGGCTCCACCGCAATCTGCTTTGCGCTCAGGCGCTCGCGGATAATGGGCAGATCGCACGCCTTTGCCTGACGCATAAGCAGGTAGAGCACGTCGCCGTCGACCAAGCCCGCCGCATCGTTCTCGCGGATAGCCGAACCAATCGCGCCCACCAGCTCGCCGACAGGCTCCATGCCCGGCACCACGCGCAGGAGCAAAAAGCTCCCCATCTTGCTATCTGCCAACGCCTGCTCCGCCGCGAGCTCTTGGCCAAAGGCCGCCTGCTTGAGCACGCAAGTGCCGTCAACGCAGCGCTTATCCTGCGCCACCGCCTCATAGTCAAAGGCGCGCCCCAGCGCGCTTTCGACCAAGCCGCACAAGATGCGGAACAGGTTTTGGTAATAGAGCGTCATTTGATTCTGAGCCGCACGACGCACAGAGATCAACACGGCGGGTGCCCCGTCGCGCTCGATCGAGTATCCAAACATGGGCAGCCCCGGCGTCAATTCGCGATTCACCCACAGGTTCGAACGACCCCCGCCGCCCAAAAGGGGCGCAAGCTGCTCAAGCGAAAACGAGCGCGTGGCGTCTTCGGCAATCACGGGACTCGCCGCCACCAGACGTGCAAACGCCCCGCCCGAAACGTGGTAGATCGCCACCGAATCGTTTTCCAGAATCTCACCCATGAGCTCGCAGCACTTGCGATAGATGTCGCGCGGATTGAGCACGTCGAGCTCTTGCGTCACGGCAAAGATCTTGCCAAAGCTATCCTGACGCCCCACAATCTGGCGCTTGTGTGTGCGCTTGTCCTCGATGGCATCGTGGTAGAGCTGCGTAAGAAACGTATTGCGGTTGCGCACGAGCTCGTTTTGATCACGCTCCGCCCTAATGGCCTCGCTGTTACGCAGCTGCACATAGCCGCACACGGCACCCACCACAAAGTACGCGATAAACGGCAGCCAGTTGGACGGCTCATAGAACAGGCCCTGGAAGGTATAGCCGTACTGAGTAAAGTAGCTCGCGGCCAAACCCACCGACGCCAGCAGCGCCGCAACCAGGCCAAAGTCCAAGCCATACAATGTGCCGATCAGCACAACGTAGAGCAGGCGATAATCGAGCACGTTGAGCTGGGCAGATTGGGAGAACAGATGCTCCAGTACCTCGAAGAAAACCCAAGCAACGCCCGTCTCCAGGCATTTGATGGGCAGCGAGCGCATCTGGATACGGTCGATGGCGGCACGCAGCGGATTGACCTTTTTGATGCGTCCAGCGCCCCAGCGAGCTTGAATGGTCGAAAGATCGCGCAGCAAGTCGTAACGCTGAAACCAGCCATAGCGCACGCGAACGACGTCGCTGGCGGGCAGAGCATAGCCGGCAGAATCGCCATAGGCAACGTCAAGCCCTGGGAACAGCGCCTTGAGGGCCTCGCCCACCTCACCTGACGTGTGATGGAAGGCATCGGCAACGTCGAGCGTCTCAAAGTTACCATCCCAGCTGTCGAAGATACGGCGTACCAGCACCGCAAGCTCCTCGGCACACAGCAGGGGAAACGCCGCAGCTTGCGCGCCCTGCAGAGCGACCGATCCGGTTGAGCACGCGTCGAACAGCGGCACCAAAAACGGGTCCTCCAGCGCGGCAGACGCGGTATACAGGAACGGCACGCGCAGGATCTTGGTTTGAACGCCCTCGCGAGCAGCGTAGTAGCGGCACAGGTCGTTGGCTGCGTGCGCGATAATGCCTTTGCCCGTTTGTTCTGCGGCATCGGTGGCATCCTCAGCGCCCGCGGGCCCGGCTACAAACAGCAGCTGAACCCGGCGCCCCATGCACGCACGAAAGACCGAACGCAGAAGCTCGATATCGCCCACGGTATCGGTATGCGGGGTAAGGTAATTAGACAGGTAGACCACGCGGTCGAACTCGTAGGCCTGATCCAGGTGCTGGAGGAGCTCTTTCCACGAGGCATGGGGCGACGACTCATCGCGGCGCGCTTCCTGCGCGGCTACGACATTAACGTGGTCCTCGGGGAATGCCTTGGCGCAAAAGTCATCGTCAACATATGCGGTGTTGCCAACAACCAGCACCTCCATGGCGTTCCCCCTTTCATCAGATTTCAATCATGCAAAACATGCGTATTGTACGCTGCCAACGCGAGCTGGAACGCCTTTAAGGCTGTCTTAAGAACTTTTTTAGAGGATGTGGGAACTTCGAGAGTGTTAAATGAGCGCCCAATCCGGAAGTGCGGCGAAAATCCGAGATCGGCAGACCAAGCCCGGTTTTAGACAGCAGCGACCTGCGGTTTTGTTGGCAAAAATCGGTTTGTGCTCAGAGGTTTCCGATTTTCCCCGCACTTCTCCTACGCACTGGACTTGCAATAGCACAGTACAATCCGTCAATCGCCCTAACCGGAAAGCCAATCCACAGACTCGACTAGCCAACCAGATACGGCCCGATTACATCGAAAATTTCGCCCACCTTAGTTGCAGGGTTTTGCGCAGATGGCATAACGTTGCCCAGCCCCCTATGGTATGTAACGAGGCGCCCAACACGCTGCAATGCCTCGCCTCGTTTGCCGTCCACCACCTCGAACAGCCCGTCCAAGTTCTTGCGGTACTCGATGCCCAGGTCTCTCGACATCTCCTGCGCGAGGGCATGCTGGCAGTCGGACGCGGACATATGCGCGGTCGTGTAGCGAAAGTGCAGAAGAGGCCACAGCTCGAAGCAGGGGTTCGACCACAACGCATGGAAGGTCCTCGAACCATCGGAGAGCTCGTCGCATTTGCGCTCCATCGCGTCAAAGTCGGACGCAGGAAAGTCATCCTTGTCATACACGAGCCACACATGGTCGAATGTCTCGGGCGCATAGCGGCAGTGTTCGACGGCAAAGTCAAGTAGGTCAAGTGTGTGTTTGCCGGTCCCCTTAACGACAATGGCAACCTTACGCTCGTTCGCCGCACCCAACGCCGCACGCACACCCTCAAAGTAGCGAGGCTCGGTCTCCTTGCCCTCGCTCACTACAAGATGACGCGTCATCTGAACCATGCGCGAGCGGCCCTCTCGTTTGCCGCTACGCCAGCCCTTCGACTTCTTCGCCACCATGCTAATCCCACTCCTCGATGCGGGTGAGATACGGATCGGCGCCGTAGCGACCGGACAGGTATTGCTTGTCGAAAGCCGCGTTCTTGCTTACCAGATTACCGTTTGCCTCGTGGATGTCGGCGAGAGACCACAGTTGGCTCGCCTCCCCCTCGCCGCGCGCAGCGAACCATATCTCGTCACGGCGGAACACATCGTTTCGCATGGTTGACACATCCTGGGACGAGAAGATGAGCTGCGCGCCACTCTTGTTGACCCCAGGATCCTTAAACAGCAGAATCACATAGCGAAGAAGCTTCGGGTGCAGTTTGGCGTCGAGCTCGTCTACCACAACGGTGCCACCACGCTCAAGCGCTGTCATCAGATACGCAGCCAACCCCATGAGCTTCTGGGTTCCGGCAGATTCCTCGGATAAACGCAGCTCGTACGCCTTGCCGCCCACCTCGTGCCTCACGAAGACGCGCTGGCCGCGCCACTCCGGCGCCCTCTCCACTCTGAAGCCATCAATACGTACATCAACGGCGCGCAAAAAACGCGTGACCTCGGGTGAGTCATCCTCATCGAGCAATTGTTCGAGCATCTGCTCCAGATAGGAGCTGTTATAGTTCAGGAACACCCCGTCAAGAAACCAGCTGGCAGCCTCCTTGACCACCGGCGCGTCAAAGTTGATGCAGAGAAACGACAGGTACGGCAGCCTCGGGTTGAATCTCGCAGCCGTCACGAGCTTACGCAGCGTGGGACCGAGCTCAACCTCTGCGCCCTCACGCTCGAACAGCATCGCCGTGCGTGACGCTCCCAATTTTCGCCGCCATAGGCCTTCGGACACGATCTCGTCCGCATGCACGGACAGGGCATAGCGGTACTCGTGCTCACCCGCGCGATAGTAGAGCTCGAATTCGGTGGGCTCAGCAGCCGACACTTCATCGAACTCAAACGCAGAGCAACGTGGTATCGAAGGACGGTTACCCTCTGGCGCATCAGTGCTGGCAGACAGCAATCTGATCGGCCTGGCCACCGCCGAGCGAACGTAATCAAGCGCCTCGAGCAGATTAGACTTGCCGCCAGCGTTAGGCCCGTACACCGCAGCCACCGGAAGAAAACTCTGCCCGTCAGGGAACTCTATGAGGGAGCACTCGAACTCCCTCATCGATGTTGCCTGCATAGAAAGCTCGGTCTCGTCGCGATAGGATCTATAGTTCCTGAAGGTGAACTGACAAAGCATCGTTCTCAAAATTCCTTTCATTGTTTTGAAAAGATATTTCAGAGTTTTTATTTGATTATAGACTTTAAGAAACATCAATCAAGTGTTTACCACTCCCAAGACAACAGGTATAGGGCGCCGAACACGGAAGTGCGGTAAAAATGAGTCCATCGTCGAAGCGGACACGGCCGGCGTGCCAGACTTTAAACGCATAAAAAAGGGCAACACCCTCTAACTGAAAGCGTCGCCCTTAAAGCCCCAAAGAGCTTTTGTACTATGACTACGTACTATACACCTCAATAAGGTGAAGCATCATACCCAGTTCGCCCGCCACGAAAGCATCAATGCCCACAAGCTAGAGGATGATCGAATCAACCGCATACCAGGTTCTTCAACGTCGAGACGCATTGCTTTAGATCGGACGCTACGCCAACTTTCACGACATTACCCAATCCGGCACGCGGGTTTGAGGAGACGCTCTTATATTTGCACTAAGAACCTGAGCACATGACGAGGCTCGGGATACATCAACCAACGAGAGGACTCGCCATGCCAATAGACGGAATCATCTACCTACTGAAGTTCGCTCCCCAAGAGGCGTACATCGACGACCTGATGAACGGGCGCCTCTATATGAACGCCGCCGGCTACTATCACGGTCTGCCCGGAGAGCAGGGCGATCCGCTAGAAGCGTCTCTGGCATGCGGCATGGGCATCTACGCCCATTGGCTCTTGCCGATCTACTGCATGTACACGGTGTGGGAGAGCGACATCGTTGACAACGCTGTCGTAATTACCAAGCGAATGGTCGAGGAGTTCAGGTGTTCCGACGGCTGGATCGGCATCGTGCGGTATGACCGCTTTGAGCGGCTGCTAAATAGGAAGTTTGATTCGGGAGATGGCGTATCCCTGCACGGCCCCGTCTTTTACGGCGCCCCTAGTCCAAGCGTAACTGCCGAGGCATTCCAAGGCATCCCGGACAACCTTGTTATCAAAACACCCAAATTTGCATACCAACGGGAGTATCGAATCGTCGGATCGCAACCGGTCAAGTGGCGCCTTAAGCCCGACAAGAACAACCCTGACTACAAAATCGAAGAGTATGGACATGCGGAACTGGACTTAGGCGGCAGCCTTATGGACTTTTCCTGGAAGGTGCCGGTATCGAGCCTCACGGAGGTTAAAGGCGGCCTCATGCTTAAACTGCCGTTAGCTAAATAACAAGTCGACGAGCAAGCAATCGACCACTCGAAAAGCCACAATGGAACCCTACTCAATACCGCAAGGAACTAATGGAACTGGGGCACGGCGCAATCTCCGCCGCCCTCCGCAGACGACTCAAGCTCAAGCGAGAAAATACTCACGTTACATCGCCACGCGAACTCACAACTCTTGAGTCACTGCTTAATCGAACTTGACGGGAATGGAGCGGGTTCGCCTAATTGCTAGTCGGCAACTACACTCAATCATTCACTTGAATCGAACTCACGCCCCGTTCGCAATCATCACGAGAATCTCTCTCGCCTGATGAAGGCAGCTGCAGTGGCTTGTCAACATGAAAGCCCGGAGAAGAGCAGAGCGCGGTATCGATAACATATAACGGATCGCTCGAGCCGATTTCGATCCCCCGACTCGAGAACTTCAATCGCTGCGGGGCGGGCAGATAGCGAGGGGCCTCATCCGCATTGTGTTCATACTCATACCGATATAAACAGGAAAGGAGAACGAACAATCCTGAAAGCGCCTGGAGCACATTGCCAAGATTGGCTTCGGCATAGCTATCTAAGCGATGGTGTTTGACATTGTTATACGAGATCCACCATTCAGGATTCATGGTGGATTCGGTCCCATCATCTGCCCACCAAGATGACCAGGGGTTAATAACGATCTCGCTGGCATCAATAACAACCCAGCTAAAACGAAACTGTTGCGAGAAGCGAGCGTGAACCATCTCACGCGCTCCGGAAATGTTTTTAACCACACCCCAATTGACGCTCTCGTAACGCCCAACAAGGTGGTTAAGATCTTTAAAGGCGACGTCGATCTCGGAACAAATCGAGAGATAGGCTTTGACGAGCTCGGCGCCATAGGTGCCATAGTTCGCTTCGGTTGGCTCGATGTAATGCAATATACGAATGACATCTTCCTCGAGCAAAATGAAGTAATCCCAGTGTATTTGACTCATTGAAAGCGCCATCTAAACCATCCAATCAATCAGCATAACCAGTAAGCCCATTTTACGGTCTAGGCATTGTTAAACATTAAAAGGGTAAAACCTACGGATGGAAGCCAGATAAGAAGAGACCTACCGATCCTATTTACGGAAAGAATAAGACCGAAACACAATCTAAGACCACAGAAAGAAGGCGGCCACCATGAAACGAGTCGATGAGGAGCCCACGCCGAAAGCGATTGACAACGCCCTCAGCCAGGATCCGCTTCACCGCAAGAGAGAAATTGAGGACTTTCTAAAGATGCTCATTACAGTTGAGCCTCCGTATACCTTTGTTATTGACGCGCCTTGGGGATCTGGTAAGACATTCTTTGTAAAACAAGTAGCTAGAGTCCTGCAAATGGCAAATCCGACTCTCAACCACGATTTCGAGACACTTAACGCGACACTAGGAGAAACCGCAACAGAACTCCCCGCGACACCATGCCTCCCCATTTATTTCAACGCATGGGAAGACGACCATTTCGACAATCCGATCTTGCCTATATTGGCCTCTATCGCTAACGCCGTAGACGAACAGAGCGTCAAGGGAGGAAAGGATTTCGGCAAGGGAGTCATTAGCGTCATAGAAACCGCCGCCTCCATTATTGGATACGGCGTTGACATTAATGGCATCATTGAAAATTTCAGCGGCACCGATTTTCTCGAACAGTACAAAGCGGAAAAGAGCTTAGGAGCAAAATTGGCGAGCTCATAAAGAGCCATCTGCCCAAGGTAGCCAAACGAGCCATCATCTTTATCGACGAGCTTGACCGCTGCCGCCCCGAATTCGCTATAAAGGTGCTCGAGCAGACCAAAACCCTGTTTCAACAAGAAAGCATTGTTGTGGTTTATTCGACCAGCATCACGCAGCTTGCACATTCCCTCCAAGGCGTATATGGCCCAAGATTTGAAGGGAGAAAATACCTCGAGCGCTTCTACGACAAGCGCCTAGAGCTAAATCCGATAAAGCCGGCTGACTACCTTCTGTATAAAGGCATCAATACAATGGATGGATATACCTTCATGGATATAACCGTCGATTTGCTCAGCTACAAACATGCCTCACTAAGAGCCTGCAACAGGCTTATCGACTCTATAACAAGTCTGTCCGGATACATTACTAACCACTGGGAGCACTTTGGGGATGGAAGGGTTCAGCATTTCCAAGACCAGGGCCTGCTTCCTGTAATAAATATTCTTGCTTACTATGACCCGCTCGCCTGGCACGAAATGAAAACCAGCACTGACTTCGGGGCTGTCTACGAACTTGCGAAACACAGCAATCGCTTCATCCAATATCTTGATGAAGTGATTGAATCGGTATGGGGAGCCAATAAGGATGAACTTCCCTATAAGCAGGATATTGAAAATAGACGCAAGCGTATTGTAGAAGATCTATGCGCGTTGATATACGGCAACGATGACAGGGACCCACGGGTCAAAGAACTGGGCAATTGTGAACTTACCAGAATGTCTTTCAATCAGCAGCTATATCAGCGCCTGACGCCACCATCGTAGGGCGGCGGCGATCCGTCCAGTGGCCTTATGCACAGCTCCATGACGCCCGCATCCGGGCTCGAGGCAATGGCACTCGACCACTTCATCCGAGAAGAAGCAACCATCACGGACAAAGACGCACACGACACGACCCGCGCCAACATGAGCAAAAACAACACGCGGCAGCACCGCAGAGCCGAACGTTAGCAAGAAAAAGGCAACGAGGGCCCATGACGGCCACGGCGCCTAGGCGCAATGCTGCGGTACCACTTCGCAATATTCAACAGTGGCTAATTAAACAAACACCGCATCCTACCAAGACGCCAGTGCCCAAGCCGTTCTAGTCAAAGAGCAGCTTGGGCACACTCCATGAGACCATAGTAAGGGCCGCAACCGGACCTCGCGTCAGAAGCAGACACGCTCCATCCCACCGGCAATCACCCCTCCCCGTCCATGACCGTCCAGCTCACAGGCTCAATGCCCGGAAGAGACGTTAGGCAAGAGGGGCAGGCAACCTGATAGTTCCCGTAATTTGTTCTGCGCTGCATCGAAGCGGAGACGTATACCGCTTTGCGGGCGCGAGTGACGCCGACGTACAGCAGGCCTATTTCCTCAATAAGCCCATCTGGCATTTTCTTCGCATCAGCAATCTGGCAACCTCGCGCAGAACGTAAGCATATACCAGCATTTTCGCAACGAGAGCAAATCCCTCCAGGCCAATCGAAACGCGTAACGCCCGGAATGAAAACGGTGTCCCACTCGAGCCCCTTAGCGGAGTGAGCGGTCATCATGGAGATGCCCACATCAAGGTAATCGGAGAAACGTCGCAGGGAGCCCTCGGAAAAGATACTAACTATATAGTCGAAGCGCTCCGAAGGTCCCATCGCGACGCAGTCATTTTTAAGGTGTTTCCGCAGCGCTCCTAGAAGCATGGCATAGGACCGCCCATACTCGAACCTCTTGGAGCCAGTCAGCAGTTCATCAGAGATGGAGTCGATTATTTTGTCCGCAGCAGACCGGCTGACGCCCTTTTCTCCAGACACTGCATCAGTAATCCTGGATAAAGCAAACGCATTGAATTCGATGAACCCCCGACTTGTATCCGAGAAGAGTCCGTTGAAGTAAGAGATACCTTCTTTAGCAAGCTCTTCCATAATGAGATCGGCAAGGGCACCACGCTTACGAACAAGAATCGCAATCCTCCCGCCACTGCTTTGAGCGAGCGCCGTAACCTTGGAAACGATGGCAGTCGCTTCGTCTTGCTGAGTAGAGCCAACAAATATGGGAAGTCGGGGCGTACCGCCGGCAATGGTGCCCTTCATGTTGGAGCGAATCGCAGCACCGAGCTCTCCGACGATAGATCTCCCAGAAAACCTATGGTTATGCTCGAGTTCCAACGGCGTTAGACGCAGGTCGGTAGTGGCCTTTGCCTTTAAGCCTTCCATTGCACCAATAAAACCATAAACACGCTGAATGGGGTCGCCGAACATGCAGATCCCCGACTCATCAGAAATCAGACCCCTTAGGAAGACATAGCACAACGCATTCGTGTCCTGCGCCTCGTCGACAAGCACGACAGGATATGCTGCCGACAGATAGGACCTTAACTTGGGAAAATGAGCGAGCAATTCAATTGCAAGGGAAATCATTGCAGAGTATGGCAAGAGACCGTTCGATGCAAACCTTTCCTTGATGATCCTATTAAAGGAAAACATCACACGCCTCAAGTCCATTTCCTGACCGTTTCTCATGAAGCGGAGGAAGTCGTCAACGGCATTCTTTTCATCCCAGGTCAGCCTGCCACCTCGCGAAACCAGCTCGCTAACGGCGCTGTTGTCATCAACCATAGAGAGCTCGCCAACGTTCACTGGGAGCGAGAGCGATTTCCAGTATCTGCGTAGCAGAGCCCAAGCAAAGCCGTGGAAGTTGGTCGCCATGACGCTGTCCTCAAAACGCTTGGCCACGGGACCAGGAAGTGCCGACATAGTGATGCCCAAATTCATACGCATCCTCCGCGCGGCGGCAACGCTAAAGGTCAGGGCCAAAATCCTTTTTGGCGGATGGACTTCGCCAGATGCCAGCAGCCAGCAAGCCCGCCCAGTCATCACCGTGGTCTTCCCGTAGCCTGCCGGCGCCTCCACGAACACCCTCTTTGATGGCGAGAAAATCGCGGAGCACTGTGACGCATCCCCACCACAGCGCGCCTCAATCTCGGCTCTAACACTATCCCGCAGGTCAGTCTGACTCATCAGCATTCGAGCCCCACGGCCTTGCGAATAATACTTTTGTAACATGTGGGAACGCCATTAGCACCAAGAGCCTCCGCGAGGGCGACGCCAGACACGACGCCCTTGTTCGATGAAAGCCATGCATACATAAGCGCACGTGATTTGGGCGTGTCTGCGAATAACCCGTCAAACTCCGATCCCCGGAAATCGTATTCAGGGTCCCGCAAGTTAACGCCGTAGACAGCACAGGCGCTTTTCAAAGCTTTACTATTCCCCTTGATGCAAGTTGCCCTCTGAAGAGGATCAATCGACTCAAGAAGCGCAATAAACGCACCCTGGTTATCGCTAGCGAAGAACGAGTCAACGACCTCACCTTCGAAATCCCGTTCGGTTGTCGTTATATGGTCTTCAGAAGTTTCTTGCAGCTCATCCTCATCTCTGTCGACAATTGAATAATTTGGGATCTCGAACTTGCCCAGAAGTTCACAGAGTGGTTTAACGTTCTTTTTCCCGCCGGCCCTGATAGGCACAACTCCATAATCATCCAGATCCATCCCAAGGTTGCGAGCGAACACCGGAATGGCTCCAGACTCTGTCTGCCCCTCAAAAGCCAAAACCGACCGCGCGAAAAAGGCCTCTCGTATCGACTCAAAGTTCAGCATAAGATGCTTTTCAACCTTGTCGGACAGGTCAATATCCCTACCGCATATGACCTTCGGCGAATTTTCGCCCTGCCCGAATCGCACAATGTTCTTATAGCCGCGAGCCAGAATGTTAGGCGAATGCGTCACCATGATCAGCTGAGCTTTGATTGAATCAATTCCGAAATAGTCCTTTAGAAGAGCATTGAATCTATCATCCTTCCCTTCGCAAATCCTATGCAAGCTCTTCGAGAGACGCCTCTGCATATACGGGTGAAGGTGGGCTTCGGGTTCGTCATAAGCCAGAACGGCATGCAGCACGCGTCTGTCATCATCATCTGAGCAAAGGCTCTCTTGAAGGCGTTTAGGCGAAAGACGCATAATGCTCTCGATTATCGAGAGCGAGGCAATAGCGAGGTACTGCAAGCCTACCCCTGCCTTTTTAAAATGAACGCCCCTCTTGTCAAGCAAGGTAACCAAACTTCCAAGCGTTCCGCCATCCGATGAATCGACGCCAGGCCTCACACCATATGATGACAGGATCGGAACGTCGCCGACGATTTCGCCGAGATCTGCAACCAGACCTTCGAGCTCGCTCCCATCCAGAAAATCGGAGACCTCTTTACCCTCCTTATCTAGATAAAGAGCGATACCTTTGGAGAGAACTTTACCGACACCTCGGGTACCATCAAACGCCAGGTCTCCCCTATTAAAGGATGCAGTCGAGTACCTGAACATGTGAACGGATCGCATCAGAGAGGGTGGAATACTTTCTCCGCTCCCTTCGGCCTTAAATTCAATTCGAGAATCCGGGTCGTCAGCAAAAGCGCAGATGGTAATAGTGTTTCCGGTCGTAGGATCGATGTCGAGCCTCGTTATTCCGATCTCGTCCTCGTCCAACTTTAAAGTTACTAGAGCCCCTGCGCGCTTTTCAATGTCAGCGAAATCCTCTTCGCTAATCGTCGCTTGATTGAAAATTGTATTGAGCAAGTCAAGCACATTCGTTTTGCCGAGGTTGTTCTCGCCGACAATATAGCTCACGTCCTCGTCAAAACTAATCGACACTCCATCGAGATTCCGATAGTTCTCAATCCTCAGTTTAGAGATCCTCATGCGTCCTCCCGACCTTTATGGTTTTATGGCTTCCAACAATCTAACACGCCTCGTGTTGTACTGAACTTGAGGCACAGCCACTTCGAGAGGCTTGTAAATCATAAGAGTAGTCCTAAGAAGGTTGTTTACATGCACCAAGCCGTCTCCTAAGACTCCCCCTCCCCAACATTCCCCAGAAAGTTCGCTGATGTTGACTGGGGTTCCCGTAAAATAAACCCCAACAAAATATGTGCGGAGTGCTGGCCTGGAGCTGCCTTCGGACCCTATTGGCTGCTCACCGAGAGGCTCCGCTATGAAACGATCCCTTTACTACCTGCTCTGCGCGATCGCGTGCACGTCCATGGTCGGCGCGACGTTGCCTATGGCAGCCATCGCAGAAGCTATGCAGCCTCAAGAAACCGCCGGGCAGCAGGCGCAAGCCGACGCAACGAGCAGCGACGCAGGCAAGGCCGAAGACGGCACCAACACAAGCACGACAGCAGATACCGTAGAGGACAGCACCGCAACATCCACCGGCACCAGCGCCGTCAACACGGAAAGCGCCGACGGCACCGCCGCCGCAACCGGCACCCCCGCCCCATCCCTCCGAGCCCAAGCCAACCCCACGCCTGAGGCCATCTCCACCACGTCACAAACCACCTACGCCCACTCCGCCACGGCAAGCCAAAACGGCGTCACCTTCACCGTATCGTGGAACGACGCCCCCGCGGGCACCGCGACGACCTTCCACGTAACCCAAACCAACGGCTCGTCCCAGGCCAAGGCGCGCATGGACGTGCCCACCTATTGGGACGGCGGCAGCCAGGAAAGCGTCTGCGACCCGTCGCGCCAGGCATGGGCCAGCTACTACAGCCTTCGGGTCCGCGCTCGCGATCGGGCCCAAAGAATCCACGTGGGACCACAATTCACTTGCATGGAGCTAGCGAAGGTGCCTATCCCAAATCAGAAATGGTAAAACCAGCAGCAGTGCGATGCAGAGGGGCGCGGCCAGCAGGGTGGCCACGCCCGAGTTGATGCGCTCGCGAATTTCTTGGGAGCTCAAGAGATGAGCTCGTTCACGCGCTTTTGCACAGACGCATAGAGGCTTCCGAGCTTCTTTGAATAGCAGGGGCGCGCCGGCGTTTGCCGGCGC
>NZ_QSPN01000018.1:0-42708 GCF_003436455.1 Collinsella sp. TM05-37
GAGGCCACATTAAGTGGCCTCCTGTTCGTGCGGAACTCGCGATAAACCTAAGCCGGTGTCCCCGCTCTCCCGGGGCCTGTCGTGGCTTGGCCGTTGCATGCGGCTCGCTTTTCGGAACGGGGCTGACGGACACGTTCCGAAATCTACCACCGTCGCTGTGCAGGGTGTCTATAAAGAGCCGTGGCCAAAAAACATCAAATATGAGTACTGATACTCTTTTAGTAGCAGTAATTTTGACCACATTTAAGGTGATTTGACGTGTCGATCGAGCAGATAAGCTGCCGTATCTCCTCAAGTGTTCATTAAAGGAAGACCTTGATGCGAATAAATCTCATTAAGATCTTCTTTTATTAACGAAAATAATGTAGCTACAACGGTAACAGTACTCATATTTGCCGTTTTTTGGCCACAGTCCTTCGGAGGGTCCTCGAAAATAGTCCCGAGCCGGCACTTGGGGACGTTCCTATAATGCCGGCACTTAGGAGCGTCCCCAAGTGCCGGCACCGCGTCTGCCTGCGGCGGCCGCGCCCCGCTGCGTCGCTCCGCATCCTTGCGTGCTGCGCTGGAAAACGCTTCGCGTTTCCTCAGCTCCGCACCCTTGCGGGTTCGAATTCCTCCGCTTGCCCACAAGAAAGCGCCCTGGGCCGTTATGGGCTTAGGGCGCTCAGTTTTAATGGCTGGGACGGAGGGATTCGAACCCCCAACAGCCGGCACCAAAAACCGGAGTTCTACCGTTGAACTACGTCCCAATGTGTGGTGTTGCCCAAAAGCAACTCGTCTAGTTTACCTAATCTGCGAGGGCATCGCAAACGCCGTCGAGTAGGCGTACGGCGAGCGTCTGCGCGTCGCTGGCCGTGAAGGTGCCGTTGTAGCGCGTCATGCCCGTGAGCTCAATGCGAATGCGAGCCGGCTTCTGCTGCGCGGCGACATTGGCGGTGCGGATGCGCTGGGCCAGGTTGTGGCACTCGGCGAGGGCAATCGTGGCGCGTGGCGCGGCGTCGGCGGGCAGCTCGTCGCTTGCGATCTCGAGCACCAGGTCAACGTCGGTTGGGACCTCGGAGTCGCAGAGCATCATGCCGCTGTTGTCGGTCGTTGCCGTGGCGATGTTCCACATGCGCGAAGCAACGCTGCGTGCGATGGGGTCCTCACCGATAACGGCGATCTGGAAGCGCTCGAGCACGTTGGCGGCGCGAGCAAAACCGATGCGGGACTCGGCTTCGGTGACCGAGGGCTTGCCCTCCCACACATGGTGCAGGCGGTTGATGTAGGCGTAGGTGTCCTGGAAGGCCATGCCGTCGGCAAACAGGCCGACATTTTCCTGGAACTGCTGCAGGGCGGCCTCGGTATGCGGACCAAAGTAGCCGTCGTCTTCGCCACAGGCAAAGCCCAAAACGTTGAGAGCGCGCTGCAGGGCCTGCACATCGGCGCCATGGAAATTGGGCATGCGCAGATACAGAGTGCGGTCGCCCAGCTTATACGAGGCGTCGACCAGGGCGCTCCAACAGGGGATATCGACGGCATGACCGGCAGCAAGGCCGCTGTCGAGCCTGAAGGTGCTGACGGCCTGCTCGGTGGTGGTGCCAAAGCGCTTGTCGACAACCTCGGCGTCATCGATTGTATAGCCGAGCTGCAGAAGGCGGGACTGAACATCCTCGACGGCTGCTCCCTGCATGCCCGTGGTAATAGGTTCCATGAACGAACCCCTTTCGGCGTACCATTCGTACTATTTTGAGCGTGTGTCGGATAGACAACGCGAGACAATTTATAAACATGCACTCAATAGTGTAGCAACTTGTACCCAAACTCGCTGCCCACAGGTTTTATGACCCCCGCTAGTTAAGACGCTCCACAAAGAAATCTGCCATTGAGAGGAAGAGCTCGCGCGCATGCGGGTCGAGCTCGACGCCTTCGATAGCGGCCTTGGCCTTAGCGGTCAGGTCGAGCGCATAGGTGTGGGCGTAATCGATGGAGCCGGTCTCCTGGAAGATCTCCACGGCGCGTGCGAGCTGCGCAGGGTCCTCGGTGCCCGAGGAAAGGATTGCCTCGATCTCGTCGTGATAGCGCTCGTCTGACAGGGCATGCACGGCAACGAGGGTGCGCTTGCCCTCGGTGATATCGGTGCGGAAGTCCTTGTTGGCGGCCTCCTTGGTGCCGATCAAGTTGAGCAGGTCGTCTTGAATCTGGAAGGCAAGGCCCGTGTGCAGCCCAAAGGCGCGCAGTGCCTCAATCTGCTCTTCGCTGCCGCCGCCGATAATGGCTCCGGCGGCAAGCGGCGTCGCTCCGCTGTAGTACGCGGTCTTGTGCGTCGCCATGTCCAGGTAGTCATCAACCGAGATATCAAAGCGCTCGTCACGGACCCAACCCAGGTCAAGCGCTTGACCCTCGATGGTGCGGACGATCATCTCGGTAAGCTCGTGGAGCACACGCAGCTTCACGTCGGACTCGAGCGTGGGATCGTCGAGAACCGTCTTGGTGACCATGGTGAGCGCCAGGTCGCCACAATTGATGGCAAGGCCCGTGCCCTCGGTAAGGTGCATGCAGGGCTTGCCTCGACGAAGCTGTCCGTTGTCGGCGATGTCGTCGTGAATCAGCGCGCCTGACTGGAAATGCTCGATGGCCGCCGCTGCGCTGCGGGCGCTCTCAAAGCTGCCGCCTACCGCAGTGGCGGCGAGCATGCAGATGAGCGGGCGGTGGCGCTTGCCAGCGTTTGCCGTAAATGCCGAGAGCGGGGTATACAGGTAGCGCTCGATATCGGCGGAAGTCGCCTGTCCGTCAAAGAACGTGGCCAGATAGTCGTTAATCTGGTCAAAGTGCTGGGCTAAAAAGCTGGTAAACGGACTGGACACGGGTTCTCGCATTCTTTGATAGGTTGCATCGTTGCATTATGCAGACAACATATTGCCACATTAGGGCGTCGAGCGCGGCGGTTGAAGACGATTGGTCCATGCGGCCGCAAGTGCGGTAGGGGCTTGGCTAGATAAGCCCAAAGTGTTCGAGCGCGGTGACGACGCCGTCGTGGTCGATGCTGTCGGTGACATAGTCGGCCTTTTCCTTGAGGAAGTCCGGTGCATTGCCCATGGCGATGCCGACGTCGACGGCGTTCATCAGCGAGATGTCATTGCTGGCATCACCGATGCCATATACCGTTCCATGGTTGGGGTCGAGAGCGTCGAGTACGGACTGGATACCCTCGCGCTTGGTACATTCGCGAGGCGAAATCTCGGTCACTTCGAGCTCGAGCTCGTTAAAGCAGAGCAGCGGCTCAAACGTTTGATCCTGAGCGATGCGGTTGGCAAGCGACGTGGACATTAAGATCTTGTAGGCGCTGTAATGTTGCAGCTGCGTAATTGCATCGCCCACGGTGCGGGCGTATCCGGGGGCGTCGGGCACATCGGCACCCATGCGAACGACGCCATTGAGTCCCTCAAAACGAATCACTTCGTCCGATTGCTCAAGAATGGGAGCAAGGCGCTGCAGCATACCGGGCGTCATCGCCAAATCGCGGATCACGTGTCCCTCAAGTTCGACATAGCCACCCGCGAGGCAGACGATGCCGGTCCAGGGCAGATCGAGCAGCTTTGGATGGATGCAGCTCAGCGTGCGCCCTGTGCAGATAAACGCCATATTGCCCTTGGCGACAAAATCACGGATGGCTTGCGCAACCGCCTCGTTGGGATAGGGGGAGAGGTCTCGCTCGCTCTCGGGAAGCTCTTGTGCCACTCGAGGGTCTTGCCAGGCGAGTGTTCCGTCGATATCGAAGAAGCAGATATCGCCGCGCTTATGGGCTGCGCTGGCGGCAGGGGAGGCCGAGGTGGTGGGCACAAATCCCGGCTCGAGACCCATGATCTGGTCAAAATGCTCTTTAACGCGGGGAACGGAGATGCCGATAATCACCTGGGCGGTCTTGCCCGTAATGATGAGGCCCTTGGCGCCCACCGCGACAAACGACGCGTTATCTGCAACGATGGAAGGGTCTGCGACCTCGACGCGCAGGCGCGTGGCGCAGTTGGTTGCGCCCACGATATTGCCAACGCCACCTAAAAGCTGAATTACCCGCTCAGCGAGGACGTGATCTTGATCGGATTGAATACTGACCTCGCCATTGGGAGATTGCTCTTTGGCAAAGCCGCTTCCCGTTAAACGATCGATTGCCGCGCGATTGGAGACATGATCCTCGCGGCCCGGCGTCTTAAGGTCATAGACCAAGATGAGTGCTCGAAAACTAACAAAAAAGATGAGGCTAAAGGCAAGACCGATGCCGAGCGCCAAAAGGTAGGAGCCGGCATGCATTCGCATGAGTGGGATGAAGTTGAAGGCCGTCATTTCCATGAGACCGCCTGAGAAGATGCCGACGATACCGAAGAAGTTCATGGTCATGGCAAGGCAGGAGGATAGGACGGCGTAGAGCAAAAAGAGTCCGGGATAGGTGAACATAAAGAGAAACTCGAGCGGCTCGGTGACGCCACAGACCACCGAGGCGACGATGGCGGGCAAAAGGATGACCTTAAGGCCGGCGCGGCGTTCGGGTTTGGCGGTGAAATAGAATGCTGCCGCGATGGCGGGAAGGCCAAAGAGCTTGCCCCAGCCGGTGGCGGTAAAACCTGCCCAGGGCGCAAGTTCATTTAAAGGGCGCGTGCTATGGGAGAGAATGGGGAGCAGGTTGGTCCACGTGGCGTAAATACCGTCGTGAATGACCAGATTGTCGTAATAGATGGGCATATAGAGCAGATGGTGCAGCCCCATGGGCTCGAGTGCTCGCTCCAAAAACACAAAGATGCCCACGCCGAAGGGGCCGACGCCCGCAAGTGCGTGGCGCAGCGTTTCGGTCACAGCGTATGCGAAGGGCACGATGGCGGCCGAGATGGCGGCAAGGGCAAACACGGCAAAAAAGCTGATGAGGTAGACCAGCGAGGAACCCGAGAAGGTGCCGAGCCAATCGGGAACCTTGGCATCGTAGAAGCGGTCATGGATGGCGACGACGGTTGCCGATACCGCCAGCGGGCCGATAATGCCGGTGTCGAGCGTCTTGATGCCGTCGATGACGGTGATACCGCTGGCGGGGGTCAAAGATGATGGGTACTTAAGCCCAAGGTTGTCTCCGCTCAGCTTAATGATCTCGCTCAAAAAGAAGCAATAGGCAAAATAGGCCACGAGTGCCTCGAGGCAGCAGCGTGCCGGTTGCTTTTGGGCAAGACCGATAGGCAGCGCTACGGCAAAAAGGAGCGGGAGACGTTTAAAGACCGTCCACGAGCCGCGCTGGATGATGGTCCAGAAAACGTACCAAGGGGTTCCGTATACGGCGAGGTCGCCGACGATGTCTACGGTCGTGGCGAGGGCGGAGATGCCGACCATGAGGCCTGATATAGAAAACAGCATGGCGGGCGCGAACATGGCTCCGCCAAAACGTTGGATTTTCTGCAGCATAATATGCCTTCCGGATGCAACATGCTGTGCGAGCAAGAACGTTTAAACAATGAACTCATTGTAGAGGACTGGCTGCTTGCCGCATTGACGGTTTTGATTCGGTCCGATTTGGGTTTCGGGGGAACCGTCGACGGTAAATAATCCGTACTTTACCGATAATCGGTTTAAACAACTTTAAGAAATGCTATCGTGCCTAGCCATACATATTCATTAGAGGTGAAATCATGCCAAAAGCGATTTACGAAGGAATCTACCGCGAGATCCGTTCGCGCATCATCGACGGGACCTATGCGTTTCAGGAGATGCTGCCAACCGAAGCCGAGCTGACCGCGGAGTTTGGCTGCACGCGCAATACCGTTCGACGCGCCTTGAGCATGCTGGCCGACCAGATGTTTGTGCAGCCTATACACGGTAAGGGCGTGCGCGTTATTTGGCTTAAGGGCGAAACCGACATGCTGGGCGCACTCGAAGAGGTTGAGTCGTTTGGCGAGTTCGCAAAACGCAACAATGCCGTCGCATCGACCGAGGTCAAGTCTTTTGAACATTTGATTTGCACTGAGCAACTCTCTCGTCGCCTGGGCTTTAAGGTGGGCGAGGAGCTGATTCGCGTCGTGCGTGTCCGAAGCCTCAACGGCAGCGCGCGCCAGGTGGACCACGGCTACTTTTTGGCGTCGATCGCCAAGGGCCTGACCCCCGAGATCGCGGCGGATTCTATCTACGGCTATCTGGAGCACAAGCGCGGCATCAAAGTGATGGCGAGCCGCCGTACGGTGAGTGTCGAGCTCGCCAACGATGAGGACTGCAGCTACTTGGACCTTGGCAAGTACAACTGTGTCGCCGTCATGGAGAGCCAGTCGTACACTTCGGACGGCATCTTGTTCGAGGTCACGCATGCCCGCACGCATCCCGAGATCTTCCACTACCGCGTCAACTCCAAGCGATAGCCGGCTAGCTCGCAGCCTGACGAGACTCATGCCCTCAAAGAGAAAACGCCCGGTCAAACCGACGATGCATCGGCTTGATCGGGCGTTTTCTCTGCATTCGATAATAAATAATTGTTTATACAAAACTTGTCAAGTATCAAGTTGAAATTACCGTTCACCGAAGTTTTTCTACCGCTCTAGTAATACTTGTTCAAACAACTAGCCAAATAGCGTATTGTACAAGTCAGCAAAAGGGGCAAAGTCCCCGAGCCAATCTCCGAAGGCGGCGGCAAAGGGTGCCGCCACGGTGTGAAAGGGTGGATTGTAATGAAGAACGAAATGAGCAGAAGGCAGTTCCTGGGCTTTGCTGGTTCCGCGGCTGCGGTTCTTGGTCTGGGCCTCGTGGGCTGCGGTGGTTCTGCCGGCTCCGGCTCCTCTGCTTCTGGTGACGCTGCCGAGGTCTACTTCCTCCAGTTCAAGCCCGAGGTCGACAAGGAGTGGAAGGAGATCGCCAAGGCGTACAAGAAGGAGAAGGGCGTCGAGGTCAAGATCGTGACCGCCGCCTCCAACACCTACGAGGAGAAGCTCAAGTCCGAGATGTCCAAGAGCTCCGCTCCGACGCTGTTCCAGGTCAACGGCCCCACCGGCCTTAAGAACTGGAAGGACTACTGCGCCGATCTTTCCGACACCAAGCTCCGCGGCGAGCTCATCGACGACTCCCTGGCGCTGCAGTCCGACGGCAAGGATCTGGGTATCGACTGGGTTCAGGAGAGCTACGGCATCATCTACAACAAGGAGCTCCTCGAGAAGGCCGGCTACAAGGCCGAGGACATCAACTCCTTCGACAAGCTGAAGGCTTGCGCCGATGACATCCAGGCCCGCAAGGACGAGCTCGGCGTTGACGGTGCCTTCACTTCCGCCGGTATGGATGACTCTTCCAGCTGGCGCTACACCACCCACCTCGCCAACCTCCCGCTCTACTACGAGTTCGAGAAGGAGCACAACCAGGAGGACGACGAGATCAAGGGCGAGTATCTCGACAACTTTAAGCAGATCTTCGACCTGTACATCACCGACTCCACCTGTGATCCTTCGCAGCTCGCCTCCAAGACCGGTGACGACGCCACCAACGAGTTCGCAACCGGCAAGGCCGTCTTCTACCAGAACGGCTCTTGGGCCTACGCCGACCTCACCAAGGCCGGTATGACCGACGACCAGCTCGGCATGCTGCCGATCTACATCGGCGTCGACGGCGAGGAGAACCAGGGCCTGTGCTCCGGCGGCGAGAACTACTGGTGCGTCAGCTCCCAGGCATCCGAGGATGCCCAGAAGGCCACCGAGGACTTCATGTATTGGTGCGTCACTTCTGACACCGCCACCAGCATCATCGCTGACAAGATGGGTCTGACCGCCCCGTTCAAGAGCGCTAAGGAGACCACCAACGTCTTCTCGCAGCAGGCCGTTGCCATGGCCAAGGACGGCAAGAAGACCGTTGCTTGGGACTTCGTCTACATCCCCTCTGAGGAGTGGAAGAAGAACCTCAAGCAGGCTCTCATCGCTTATGCTGCCGACAACACCAAGTGGGACGGCGTCAAGAACGCCTTCGTCGATGGCTGGAAGACCGAGAAGGCTGCTTCCGAGTAAGCAGTTGCTGCCCAAGCTATCTGATTAGCGACAGGGGGCGGGCAGACGTTGGTTTGCCCGCCCCCTGCATATTGAAAGGACCCTTCTATGGGCAAAGCACTCAAACGCTGGTGGCCGCTCTTTATGCTGCCCACGTGCCTGGCGTTTATGATCGGGTTCGTGATTCCCTTTATCCAGGGTTTCTATCTCTCGTTCTGCCAGTTTATTACCATCAATAACGCGCACTTTGTCGGTATCGAGAACTACGTGCGCGCACTGACCGACCCGCAGTTCTCCACGTCGTTCTTCTTTACCGTGGCGTTTGCCTTCCTGTCAACGGTGCTCATCAACGTGATCGCGCTGGCTATTGCGCAGGCGCTCACTCGCAAGGCGCTCAAGGGCACCAACATCTTCCGTACGATTTTCTTTATGCCTAACCTGATTGGCGGCATTGTACTGGGCTACATTTGGCAGATTCTGATCAACTGCCTGCTCTCCAACGTGGGTGCCCAGCTTATCGCCCTCAACTCCGCCGCTGGCTTCTGGGGCCTTATCATCCTGACCCTGTGGCAGCAGGTCGGCTACATGATGATCATCTACATCGCTGGTCTGCAGTCCATTCCGTCCGACTACATCGAGGCCGCCAAGGTCGACGGCGCCACGGCATGGCAGACGTTTTGGAAGGTTAAGATCCCTAACCTGATGCCGACGATCACCATCTGCCTGTTCCTGTCCATCACCAACGGCTTTAAGCTGTTCGACCAGAACCTCGCCCTTACCGGTGGCGCCCCGGCGCACTCCACCGAGATGCTCGCCCTGAACATCTACAACACGTTCTATTCGCGTGCTGGCATCGCATGGCAGGGCATCGGTCAGGCCAAGGCAGTTATCTTCTGCATCCTGGTTGTCGCTATTTCTATGATCCAGCTTAAGGCTACGAGGTCCAAGGAGGTGCAGCAGTAATGAAACGCGATAAGGCTATCAACCGCGCGCTCTCGATTTTCTTTACGATCCTGTCGCTCGCGTGGATCTACCCCGTGTTCATGATTGCGCTCAATTCCTTTAAGAAGGGGACCGCAATCAGCACCACCACGGCGTTCGATCTGCTCACGCCCGAGACGTTCAACGGCTTTGCAAACTACGTGCATGCCTTAAACGAGCAGGGTTTTGCCTCGGCGTTTATGTATTCGCTCATCATCACGGTCACGTCGGTCGTGCTGATCTTGGTGTGCTGCTCCATGTGCGCTTGGTACGTGGTTCGTGTCAACAACAAGATCTCGAACTTCTTCTATTACCTGTTCGTGTTCTCGATGGTCGTACCGTTCCAGATGCTCATGTTCACGCTGTCCAATTTGGCGGACCGCATCGGCTTCAACACGCCGTTCAACATCTGCTTTATCTATCTGGGCTTTGGCGCGGGCCTCGCGGTCTTTATGTTCGCCGGCTTTGTAAAGAACATCCCGCTCGAGATCGAAGAGGCGGCCATGATTGACGGCTGCAACCCGGTCCAGGTGTTCTTTAAGATCGTCCTTCCCATCATGAAGCCCACCTATCTTTCGGTCGGCATCCTTGAGACCATGTGGGTCTGGAACGACTACCTGCTGCCCTACCTTACGCTCGACTCCACCAAGTACAAGACCATTCCTATCTTGATCCAGTACTTCCGCGGCGGCTATGGCCACGTCGAGCTCGGCCCCATGATGGCATGCATCATGATGGTCGTCATCCCCATCGTCATCATGTACATCTTCTGCCAGAAGTACATCATTGACGGCGTTGTGGCAGGTGCCGTCAAGGGCTGATGCCGTAACTGTTTTGCAAGTTTTGGCGGCGCCCCTCAGCGCGGCGCCGCGTATCGAAAGGTAAAGACATGGCCGAGATCGTTCTCAAACATGTTCAGAAGGTGTATCCCAACAACGAGTCAAAAAAGAAGGGCTTCTTTGGCAAAAAGAAGAAGACCGAGGAGAAGAAGCACAACCTTAAGGTTACCGAGGACGGTGTGCTCGCTGTAGAGGACTTCAACCTCACCGTTCACGACCAGGAGTTCATCGTCCTCGTTGGCCCTTCTGGCTGCGGTAAGTCCACGACGATGCGCATGGTCGCCGGCCTGGAGGATATCACCTCGGGAGATGTGCTCATCGACGGCAAGCGCGTCAACGACGTCGCTCCCAAGGACCGCGACATCGCCATGGTGTTCCAGAGCTACGCTCTGTACCCCAACATGACGGTGTACGAGAACATGGCGTTTACGCTTGAGCTCAAGAAAGTCCCCAAGGACGAGATCGACCGCAAGGTCCGCTCCGCTGCCGAGATCCTGGGTATTACCGAGTACCTCGACCGTAAGCCCAAGGCGCTTTCGGGCGGTCAGCGTCAGCGCGTCGCCATCGGCCGCGCCATCGTGCGTGACCCTAAGGTCTTCCTGATGGACGAGCCGCTGTCCAACCTGGACGCCAAGTTGCGCAACCAGATGCGCGCCGAGCTCATCAAGCTGCGCCACGAGATCAAGGGCACGTTCATCTACGTCACCCACGACCAGACCGAGGCCATGACCCTCGGTGACCGTATCGTGGTCATGAAGGACGGCGTCGTCCAGCAGATCGCCACCCCGCAGGAGGTCTTCAACCATCCCGCGAACATCTTCGTCGCCGGCTTTATCGGCGTGCCGCAGATGAACTTCTTCGATGCCCAGCTGGTGCGCTCGGGCAACGGCTTTACCGTCAAGACCGAGGATATGAACGTGGCGCTCGCCCCCGAGACCTGCGCTCAGCTTGCTCTCAACTGGGACGGCGGCGACGTGAAGGAGATCACGGCCGGCGTGCGTCCCGAGCAGATTCTGCTTGCCGACAAGGACGAGGAGGGCGCGCTCCAGGGTACCGTCGAGGTGACCGAGCTCATGGGTTCGACCGAGCATGTCCACGTGACCGCTCCCGATGGCCAGTTCGTCCTGATCATTCCCGTTGTCGACCTTGAGGCCAAGGGTGCGCTCAAGGCGGGCGACCCCATCTGGTTCAAGTTCGAGAAGAACGCGACCCACCTCTTCGATAAGGTGTCTGGCAAGAACCTTATCTAGGCCCGGTTCATCCAGGCCCTCCCTTTGGGCGACTGCGGTATTGCCATCCTTTTGCCGCGGTCACATATAAGGCTCCCCTCCCGTCCACTGGGCGAGAGGGGAGCCTTTCTTTGTGTTGGGACTGTCTGACCGGTCGTTTGTCTCGATCTGTAACGGATAGGGCCGATTTCGGACGTTAGATGTTACAGATCGAGACGGTTCCGCTGAGCTAACCATTTCATCTAAATCTGTAACACCAAAGGCGAATTTCACCTGCTAGATGTTACAGATTGAGATAAACCCGAGGGGAGGGGCCGGTATGTCTCAATCTGTAACGGCTGGGACCGTTTTGGTTGAGTAATTGCTACGGATCGAGATTGTTTGGCCGAGTCGGATCACAGGGTAACGTGCGGGCACAAAAAACGGAGCCGTGTTGCCACGACTCCGTTTCTCAAGAGGATGGGTAAGGGGAATGAGCTAGCTCAGGTGCCAGATCTCGTCGTTGTACTGGGAGATCGTACGGTCGGACGAGAAGGTGCCGGCGTTGGCGATATTGATGAGCGCCTTGCGCATCCAGGCGTCCTGGTCCTCGTAGTCGGCCAGCACGCGCTCCTTGGTCTGGATGTACTCCTCAATGTCGAGCAGGGCCATAAACCAGTCCTTGCCCTTAATGTCGTCGTGCAGGCGCTGCAGGCGCTCGGCGTTGCCGGTTGCCATAAAGGCCGGGTTGGTGATGAAGTCCACCAGCAGTTTAATGCCGGGCTTGCGGTAGAGCGCACTGGCGTTGTAGGTGCCGTCGGCGTAGAGCTGCTCGACCTGTTTGGACGAGGCACCAAAGGTATAGATGTTCTCGTCGCCCACGAGCTCGGCAATCTCCACGTTGGCACCGTCGAGCGTGCACAGGGTTAGGGCGCCGTTGAGCATGAACTTCATGTTGGAGGTGCCGCTCGCCTCCTTGGAGGCCAGGCTGATCTGCTCGGAGATGTCAGCGGCGGGGATCACGCGCTCGGCGGCGGTGACGTTGTAGTTCTCGATCATGACAACCTGCAGGTAGGGAGTCACGTCGGGGTCGTTTGCAATCCACTGCGACAGCGTCAGGATCAGATGGATGATGTCCTGCGCGATAGTGTAGGCAGGCGCCGCCTTGCCGCCAAAGATGATGGTGACGGGGTGCTTAGGCCTGTTGCCGTTCTTGATATCGATGTACTTCCAGATGATGTAGAGCGCGAGCATCTGCTGACGCTTGTACTCGTGGATGCGCTTGACCTGGACGTCGATGATGGCGTTGGAGGGAATGGTCACGCCCTGCTCGAGCGCCATGAACTGGCGCATGATGGCCTTGGCCTCGACCTTGGTGGCGGCCAGGCGCTCAAGAACGTCCTTGTCGTCGGCGAACTTGGCGAGTTTGCTCAGATCGCCGGTGCTGCGCCAGTCGGTGCCGATTACATCGTCGAGCAGGCTGGCGAGTGCGGGGTTGGCTCCATGGATCCAGCGGCGGAAGGTGATGCCGTTGGTCTTGTTGGAGAACTTCTCGGGATAGATCTCGTAGAACGGATGAAGCTCGGTGTCCTCCAGAATCTTGGTGTGGAGTGCGGCGACGCCATTGATGGAGAAGCCAAAGTGAATGTCCATGTGGGCCATGTGGACGGTGTCGTGCTCGTCGATGATGGCGACGCGCGGTTCGTCGTGCTCGGCCTTGGCAACCTCGTCGAGCTTGACGATGATGTCGGCGATGGCGGGCGAGACCTTCTGCAGGCTGGCGAGCGGCCACTTCTCGAGCGCCTCGGCAAGGATCGTGTGGTTGGTGTAGGCGACCATGGAGCGCACGATGGTAACGGCCTCGTCAAACTCGATGTCGTGCTCGGTGGTGAGCAGGCGGATGAGCTCGGGAATGACCATGGTGGGGTGCGTGTCGTTGATCTGGACCACGGCGTAGTCGGCCAGATCGTGCAGGTTGCTGCCGCGCTCGACGGCCTCGTCGATCAGGAGCTGGGCGGCGTTGCTCACCATGAAGTACTCCTGGTAGATGCGAAGCAGGCGGCCCTGCTCATCGGAATCATCCGGATAGAGGAACAAGGTGAGGTTCTTGGCGATCTTCGTCTTGTCGAAGTCGATGGAGCTGCCGGGGACCAGGCCGTCGTCGACACTTGCCAGGTCAAACAGACGCAGGCGGTTCTTGGTGGGCTGGTCGTAACCGGGCACATCGATGTTGACGAGCTTGGAGGTAACGGCAAAATCGCCAAACTCGACGGTGTAGGAGCGGTCGTCATCGATCAGGATGTCCTGCTCGCCAAGCCACTCGTCGGGGACGGCCTTTTGCTGGTTGTCGGCAAAGCGCTGACGGAACAGGCCGTAATGGTAATTGAGGCCCACGCCGTCACCGGTAAGACCCAGCGTGGCAATGGAATCCAGGAAGCACGCGGCCAGACGGCCCAGGCCGCCGTTGCCCAGCGACGGTTCGACCTCAAACTCCTCAATCTTGTTGAGGTCGTGGCCGGCAGCGGTGAGCTGGTCTTTAACCTCGGCATAGATGCCAAGGTCGATCATGTTGTTGATCAGCAGTTTTCCAATCAAAAACTCAGCAGAGATGTAGTAGAGCTTTTTCTTGCCATTGTTGAGTGGGCAGGCAGCAGAGCGCTCCTGCACGAGCTTGACCAGCAGTTTGTAAATGCGGCGGTCATCGAGTTGCTCGAGCGAAGTTCCAAAGGACTGCTCGGCAAGATCCGCAAGATTGATACAGGGCATGTTTCCTCCTGTGGCGAGTTGACGACATGTCAGAAATTCAAAAGAAGCCCGCGCGAGGGGATTGGAGTGGCCTCGCGCGGGAAAAGCGGTCGCGTCCGCACGGTGGGGTGGGGTCGGGCGCGGTGGCTCCTATTGAGGAAGCTCGATTTCGGCTTCCGATGGGATGCGGAAGTAGGTCTCGGTCCAGTCGGTGAGTTTATGCTCGAGCTCGCGGGTGATGGCGCCATCGAGCATGCGCCAGGTCCAGTTTCCGCCCAGGGTGGCGGGGGTGTTAATGCGCGCCTCGTTGCCCAGATTGAGCAGGTCCTGCATGGTGTAGATGCAGGTATCGCTCACGCTGGCGGCGATGGTGCGGTTGAGCGCATCGGCCATGGACTCGCCTGCCTGCTGGTGGGTATACAGGGCCGCCTGCTCGCGCTGACGCGGGGTGGCCGTTCCCTCATACCAGCCGCGTGCTGTTTCGTTGTCATGCGTTCCGACGTAGGCGACGGTGTTGGCAATGTAGTTGTGCGGCAGGTAGTACGAGTTGGTGCCCTCAAAGGCAAACTGCAGGATCTTCATGCCAGGGAAGCCCGTGGTGTCGCGCATGTCGATGACACCAGGGGTAAGAAAGCCCAGGTCTTCGGCAATGATGGGAAGCGTGCCGAGCTTTTCCTCGAGCACCTTGAAGAGCTTGAGGCCGGGTCCCTGCGTCCATGAACCATATGACGAATCGGGAGAGGAGAACGGCACCTCCCAAAATGCCTCGAAACCGCGGAAGTGGTCCAGACGGATGATGTCGTACATGTCGAGGGCGGCTCGGATGCGGCCTTCCCACCAGGAAAAGCCGTCCGACTCCATGGCGTCCCAGTCGTAGATGGGGTTGCCCCAATACTGGCCGGTGGCCGAGAACTGATCGGGCGGTGTTCCCGCGACGCTGACGGGATTGCCGGCGGCGTCGATCTTAAAGAGCTCGGGCGTGGCCCACATCTCGACGGAGTCGCGCGAGACGTAGATGGGCAGGTCGCCGATGATCAGGATGTCGCGCTCGTTGGCATAGGCCTTGAGGCGGCTCCACTGGCGATCGAAGAAGTACTGCGTCATCTGGTGGTAAAGCATGCGCTCGGGGTGGGCGGCGCAGATCTTGTTGGATGCCTCGCCGCGGCGGCGGAGCTCCTCGGGCCACTCCCAGAAGGCCTTGAGCCCGCACTCCTCTTTGACGGTCATGAACTCGCAGTAGGGGATGAGCCAGTCCTCGTTGGCTTGGATAAAGTCATCAAAATCGGCCGGCTTGTCGGCAGCAAAGCGCTCAGCGGCTCGGTCGAGAATCTGACGGCGGCCGCCAAAGATAGCACCGTAGTCGACATTGCTGGGATCGGAGCCCAGGTACACGCCGTCGATATCGTGCTGCTCCAGATAGCCGGCCTCGATAAGCTCGGCAAAGTCGATAAAGTTGGGGTTGCCCGCACGGGCCGAGAACGACTGATAGGGCGAGTCGCCATAGCTCGTCGTCGTAAGGGGCAGAATCTGCCAGTAATGTTGTTTGCACGAGGCAAGAAAATCGACGAAGTCGTAGGCATTCCAGCCAAAGCCGCCGATGCCGTAAGGCCCGGGCAATGACGAAACGGGCATCAGAACACCGCTTGCACGCTCCATGGATGCACTCACCGTCCTTTTGAATAAGGGGCTGCGCCGTAGATGGATAGACGGCTCGTCCCGAGTTTCCATTTCTATTGTCCCTATTGTAGAACATGTTGTTTAAACATGTATATAGAGAATGAAAAAGTTGCCGAATTTCGGTGAATGGTAGTGCGCCATAAAGACGATATGAGCAGAACAATGTGAGCCCCTGCTTCGTATCGTCTTTTGATTCGTGGGCCAAGGCTGACAATGGTCGTCGTCATTAAAATCCGGCAGCCAGCCAGGTTGCCACAATGCGAGACTGGCTCACAATGCCACATGTTGCCTCTATTGGCCTTGAGGTGCACGCCCGCAGCATCAAAGGATGCGCCTTCAATCCGTTCACGGGCGAGATCGGCGGGAAGCCCTTTCTCCTACGACCCCGCCTCCGTCGCCGACTCGATCCTTTCTATCGAGTCGCCCGGGGCAGTCTACGAGTCCGGCGTCACCGGCTTTCCCTTCTGCAGGGAGCCGCGCTGCCTCGGCGTGGACTGCGTCATCGGCGCGGTCTCCAAGATGCAGAGGCCCGCGGCCGACAAGCGACGCAAGACCGACAAGCGCGACGCCGAGTTTTCGGCCAAGCAGCTCGCACTGCACGAAATCGTCGAGGTCCACGTCCCCGACTGCGAGTGCGAGGGCGCCAGGGACCTCTCCCAGGCCCCCGCCGATGCCCGGGAGAGGTTACCGTGTTACCGTCAAGCAGCGCCTCTCCAAGTACCTGCCCAGGAATGGGCAGTGCCACCCCGGCGGAGACGACCAGAGAAGGAGGCTCGGGACGTGGACCAGGGCGCACTGGGCCTGGATCGAAGCCGCGGAGATGGCCGACCCCACGGCCCAGCAGACCCTCGACTGCTATAAGGAGCGCGTCAAGCGGGCGGTAGACGAGAAGAAGGACCTGGAATCCAAGGTGGAGTCCCAGTCGGAACAGCCCCGATGGAAGCCGACGATGGACGTGCTCAGCTGCATGAAGGGCATCGACGTCGTCATCTCCGCTGTTAGTGTTAGTGTATTTTTCACCGTTCAGTTTAATGCTACCACTGACAGTTGAAACGCCTGTGGAAGGGATAGCCTTGTTGGACGGGGACTATTCGTGATAGTATCGCGCCGCAACATCGAGGCGCGAATCGCCCATGTGGTGGCAGTGCGAGTTTCGTGAGGTGTGGTGTGGACGGGACGCAGCGTTTTATGGGTCTGGCCGGTCCGACTGGTGTGCAGTTCTGTCGGGCCGGCCGAGATTGGTGAAGAGATCGCGTTGTTGAATGAGCGAATTTTACAAGCAGCTCTTCAAGGCGCTCTGGGCGTTGGCTAGGGCTGCGCAGTCAATCGCATGCAGCGATAGGCGAGGTGATTGCTCGATGGGTTGGCGACTAGTTTTGTGCCGTACTTGCCCCGGTGCCGTCGTTATCTGCCGAGTACCAGAATGCGTAGGCCGCAACGACGGCATCGTAGACGGCTGCAACTACGTTATCCACGACGGCTGCGAAGTTGACTACAACGGGAATGGGGCCGGTTTTGGAATCCATCTTCTCTACTTCTGGGGTCTCGTACATGGGAACATCTCCTTAGAGTTGGGACAGGACGCTCAGGTCGCCTAGATCGTCATCGATTAGGTCGATATAGAGGTCGCCGTCCATATTGATGTCTGCAATCAACGATGAGATCTCTTCCATCTCGTCAATCGAGTGCATGCGATTGGCCAACGCGGTAATAACGGGTTTATCCCAAACGGTTGCCATTCCGGCATCGTAGTATTCCTGAAGACTGTGTTTGCGAACGTTTCCAATGATGAGAGGTATATAGGGGGATACGACGATATCGCCATTGGCGTGGATGGCCACTTGGTCAAATTGCATCTGCAGCTGGGGGAATCTGACCAAGTGGTCGATGGGGTCGCCCCACTCAAACATGAAGTAGCCTCGATAGCCTGGATCGTATCGAAGGTCGTTGATCGTGTTGACCAACCGACGGTATTGATTATTTGAAGGGCGAATTGTGCGGTTTTTTCGGGCTCTGCCGAGGAGCATAAGTGGCTGAACTCGAAGGTCAATTCGGTCGGTCCTGCTCGACGATTTCAGCTTGTCCCGGAGCATCGTGCAAACTGGTTTGAAATCGTCGACATTAAATGATGTTGGACAAAAGGCAATCGAAAGGTGCAGCGAAGTTTCGTTCAGCGTGATATCGATGGCGTCTAGTACCCGGTCGTATAGCCCCGGGAACCCCCGCATATGTTCATGAGAATCACGTAGGCCATCGAGGCTAAACTGTATGCCGTTTAAACCGGTATGTTCGAGCTCATGCAAAGTAATTGAGCTTGCGAGCAGTCCGTTTGACACGAGGTTGCATTTGACGCCAGATGTGCTGAGCCGCCGCAAAGATTCGACGACAAGATTCTTGCGCAGAAGGGTCTCGCCTCCGCAGAAGCAGAAGCTAAAGGGGTGCATTTGACAAATCGAGTCGACGAGTTCGAGGACTTCGCTATCGGATAATTCGTTTGCGAGGACGTCGTTTTCTCCACTGTTGTTGAAGCAGTGTAGACAACGAAGGTTGCATTTGTTTGTAATGTCGAGCGCAACGCTGTGAGGCGCTCCGATTATTGCTGTCATGCTCATTATTGCTCCTTATCGAGCGGACGAACAAATAGCTTGACGTCGCCCGAGTCGAGTTCGTCGGGCAGGGTGCCGACTAAGAAGAAGCCAAGGTGCTGGCTGGAACGGTCAAGTTGCTCGGCAATTGGGGTGGAATTAGGCGCATCTATTCTGAGCGTGCGGTAGGCTTTGGGAGCGGAAGATTCGTAGTATTCTGCAAGACGGTCGAGCACGCTGGCAAGCAGCGTAGGGCTGCAATTGTAAGACGTTTTGTTGTTTGACGATTAGGCTGTTATTGAAGGAGTGGACTTGAGTGATGGCGATGTCGGACGTTATAGTTCCAATGGTGGGGTCATGCCTGCTGCTGGTGTTCGGAATAATGATGTATCGAGGCAAGCTCACGGGATTGCTTGCTGGAATGTCATCGCTATCGGGAGGGCGTTTAGAGGAGGAAAAGCGGACGGCCGAGTCTCTAGGCACAAACCGAGCGGTGGGGGCGGTTATAGTTTTCTCCGCAATATGTCTCCTTTTTTCGTCCCTTTTTCCGGACAAAAGGGCGATTTTCGGTCTGATGGTGGCTGCCGTAATAATCGCCGCACTTGCCTATGTAAATAGGGAGTCTATTCGTATGTATATCAAGGCGAAACGGAATCCTGGGCATCGCAACCCGCGATAGTGTTTTGCGAGGATTAACAATAAGGAGTGTATGGGAGCGATTAAGCGGCGAACTAATTCAGTTTTGGATAAAAGGTCGCTTGATGGGGGCTGGCATGTTTAAGAAGACGGTTAACGAGTTATTTCGCTGTAAAGGGTCGCGGCTTTTCGTGATTCTCATGTCGGTGAATTATGCTCTCTCGTGCGTCATGCCCGCCTTAAACGGTGGGTTTGTAGATTTTCTCGTGACGAATAGGGATCCATCTCGCGTCGTATGGTTTGCAGCCTTTGTTGCCAGCATAGGGATATCGGCATCCTTCATGTCGTATGCGATGGGCGTGAACGTATCGCGCGTCATTTTGGAGATGACTACGAGACTGATGGGGGCCACGTGTGAGTCGTTTGAACGAGGGCCCTTGGAAAAGGGGGAGCAGGCGGATTCATCCTATACAACGCAGAGGGTGTATGCGGATTCGAATGCGGTGTCATCGTTTGTCGTGAACAACTTCCTGACAATCGGGCTTAACATCATTCTGATTGTGTTTATTTTCATCATTCTGTTTTCAATTAACCCGGTGTTTCTGGCGTTAAGTACATGTTCGCTTGGGGCATACTTCATTTTATTTAGGGTGTTGAAAAAGCCGCTGTACAACAGTTCGCTTGCGAACAAAGAGGGGTTGAGCAAGCTGTTCGCATCCGTGAGCGGCGAGCTGTCGCAGTTGTTTGACATTAAGTGCGATGGGGCATATGACCAGAGTGCCCGTACGCTCAAGGGGGTATTCGAGGGGTACTACCCGATTTACATGAAAGCAAGTAGGGTCTCGAATCTGGCCACCTCGAGCGACGGCCTGATCTCATCTGTGTTCCGGGGAGCGTTGCTTGTGATCTCCGGAATGGAAATATTAAGCGGAAGAATGAGCATTGGCGAGTTCACAATGGTGAACTCGTATTACTCGATGGCGTTCGGATGCTTCAAATATTATTTGAATTATTTCAAATCATATCAGGACGCGAGGGCCTCGTTCGACCGATTGGAGGCTCTGTCGGAAGGCGCCGAGGACCGCGGCACCATCTCGGTTGGGCACGTGGAGAGCATATCGTTGTCCAACATCGCGTACCGATATGCGGGAAAGCCCTACTTGTACCGCGATCTCTCCGTGGAGGTCGAGAGGGGGAAACCTATGCCATTACCGGGCCGAACGGATGCGGCAAAAGCACGTTTCTGAAGGTGCTTCTTGGACTATATTCTGCTGGGGGGCATCGGACTTTGGGGTCGGTGCCATATGAAGAGCTCGATATGGAGACGATCCGACATGACCTGTTTGCGGTGTGCCCGCAAAAGCTCTTTATTCCGAATGAAACGGTGGAACACTATCTTGAGAGGGCATCGATTCGGGGAACGGGCGAGCATCTCTGCGAGCTTGTGCCGAGTTTCTGCCGAACCGTCGAATCGTTAAAAGGTAAGAATTGTAGGGACCTTTCTGGTGGAGAGTATCGGAAGCTAAGGATAATCTCAGCACTTTGCAGGCAACCGGAAGTGCTTGTGTTTGACGAGCCGACGAATGATTTAGACGAAGAAAGCCGTCGGGAGTTCACGGAGTATGTCTCTCGAAACCCCTTTAATCAGCTAATTCTTGTTGTAAGCCACGATCAGGATTTGATTTTGGCATGCGATAAGAAACTGGATTTAAATTTCGACTCGAAAGATGGGCAATGCTGATGAGAAACGCTTGGAGTTCGGGATTGCGCGGCGTGAAGCGACCCTCTTCTTATCGAGTTCGTTACAATGTAGGAAAAACAGTAAGTAAGAAGACCTCTGATTGCTTTAGGAGGAGCTGTGGTGAATAGCGCCCAGAAGATCGATAAGTCCATCCAGAAGATGATGACTCTCGGAAGAAGGCTTGGGATTCTGTTTACGGCGCTGTTTATAGCGGTGTGTTGCTGTTCGGTGGTGGTGGTTATTTCCATTGGGCTTATGGCTGCTCAAGGAAACCTATATGATCCATCAAAGACGGTTTCCGTAGTGGTTCCTTTGATGTATCTTCTGATTTCCGGAGGGGCCACATGGACCCTGCGGGGAATCAGCATGGACATGGCTCATGGCGAATCGCCCTTTACCCTTTCGCATGCTCGAAGAATCTCGATTATCGGGTGGCTGTTTGTTGCAGCAGCAATAGGTGACCTCTTGTTTTCTCCGGGGTTTCTTTCGATAGTGATTGGCCCCTTCGACTTGCTGGGGAACGCCTATTCGATGTTTGAAAACCTGGCCCTGCCCATAGATATTGGTGCTGTGCTGGGGGCCGTTTGCTGCTTCTCGATTTCTGCGATATGGCGCTACGGAGCTCTGCTTCAAGACCAGACCGAGGATTTGGTGTGAGGGGCGGCATGGACTATCTGATTATTGAGCTTGAAAGCTTATTGCTTCGACGCGGAAAGACGAGTACGGATATCATTCGGGCGACCGGGCACACACCGGCAAGTATCTCAAAAATACGAAATGGCAAGGTGAAGGCAATTAGGTTAAAGACATTGCTGGATATTTGCGTAGAGCTTGATTGCCAGCCTGGCGATCTTATTAAGCGCGTCAACGAAAGAGAACTTGAGGAACTGGCGACGCGGCGCGCCCGCAACGCGCTGAGCAGGGCGACCGCGACGGATGATGACCCGGTCCTGGAGTCAGATCATGTTTACGTGGTCGATCTTAGAGACGACTGAGGCTGGAGAATAAAAAAGTATTGAGCAGGTGCAGCCCGTGAAAACAACGGTTTTCACGGGCTGTTCATTCAACGTCCTGCAGTGGCCTGTATTTCTCGCCGCGTCACTGGGGAACGAGAGAGTCATTTCCTGTGCTGGATGCAGGGGGGTGCTTACCTTGTGTAATATATAAATAAGCTTATATTGAAATATGATACATATTGAATTAGAATAACATTATCAATTCGGTATGCAAGGAAAGGAGGGAGAGATGGATTGGATTAACGAGCCGGAGGAAGGCGTTGCACCCGCGTGCGGCAACTGCTTCTTCTACGCGCACGGGGGATGCACGAAGAGGTGCCCCAATCAGTCCTGCACGTTCCGTTTCTAGGGGGCAGAGATGAACTGGCTTTCTACCGCGAAAGGAGGGGAATGAAATGGAATGGATTACCGAGCCGTCAGCCGGGGCTGAGCCCATGTGCAACAATTGCTTCTTTTACGCGCACGGCAGCTGCAGCACCAAGTGTTCTTCACAGGAGTGCACTATCCGCTTTTAGCGGATAGTGCACGCCGTACGGCGTGCACAGACTGTTCAAAGATATTTTGGCCAGCAGCGCCTGAGGGGCGATGTGGCATTGCAATATGGGGGGGCGAACCGACGTTACCTATAACCCCGCACAATTGCCATGTCGTCCCTTTTTATTGACGGGGAGGATGTCGTCCATGCGGGAAGTCCCAGTTGAATTGCGTGCCATATCCAAGAGATATGGCGGGTTTGAAGCGGTTAAATCAGTCTCGTTCTCTTTAATGGAAGGCGAGCTGTGTGCACTCATTGGGGAGAATGGTGCCGGCAAGAGCACGTTAATTCGATTGATCACGGGGCTTTCGGAGCCATCGTCAGGAACGATCTCGATGTTTGGGCAAACCGGGAGACGTGAAATACGGAGCTGCAGGGAAAGGCTGGGTTATATGCCCGACCTCAATGCTTCGTATCCTAATCTGACCGCGCGAGACAACTTGGTCGTTCGCTGTATTGAGTGGGGGCTTCCCACCGATCGTTCCATCGACGGTGTGTTATCAACCGTCGGTTTGGGGGAGGCCGGCGGGAAGAAAGTGAAGAACTTCTCAATGGGAATGAGGAGGCGTCTCGATCTGGCCATAGCGTTGCTGGGCGATCCGGAGCTGTTGATCCTGGACGAGCCGACAAACGGCCTGGATCCGATGGGGATAGTCGAAGTAAGAAAAATCCTTACGCATCTTAACAAAGATCAAGGTAAAACGATTCTCGTATCCAGCCACAATCTTGAGGAGATGCACAAGCTGGCAACTGATTACCTCTTCATAAGTCATGGTCGCCTCATTCGAAGGATGACCGCACCTCAGCTGGAAAAGTCATGCCGCGGTGGTTTCGTGTTGCATGTGGACGATCTGGAGCGAACGAGATCGGTTCTCGGAGATGAGACCTCACATTCTTTTCTGCCGGACGGCAGCGTCCTTATGCGCTATGAGGAGAAAAAGGAAGGGCGGGGCATTGCAATCGAAGCGCTCTCGACCGCAGGTGTGAGGGTTGCGGAGGCGTATTCTCATAGGAAGAGCCTTGAGGAGTTTTATTCGGAGCTCATCGGTCGAGAGAGCGAGCTGTGATGAAACGCGAGTTCATCTCAGCTTTTCGGAGCGAGGTATGGTTGCTCGCCAGGCACCCGGCGACCGCTCTGATGATTGCGCTTGCGGCTGTGCTGTATGTGGTTGCGGCTGCGACTTCGTCTGAGGTGCTGATCATGGTCGCCGGTGATGACCCGTATACGCTTGGAGGGGCTATAGGTTTTATTGGAAACCTAGTGGATGCAGGGGACGTTTTGGGCTCTGTTGCCCGGACGTCTTTTGCGTCTACAGTGGTCTGGATTCCGGTGACGATTCTCTACGCGGTTTACGCTACGTCGAGAGACTTTGAATCCGTGGCTTACGCCGTATCGAGATCGCGAGGGGTGTCGCAGGCGGCGATTGTGATCACGAAGCTGTTGGTGAACTGCACTCTGGTCGGTGCCGTGTATCTTCTTTCTACGACTGCGCTGTATTTAACCAAGATGGCCCAATGGGACGTTGGGGCCTCGTGCTCAGGGTTTGCCCAATTTGTATCGATTGCGCTGATGATCGCGCTGCTGCTCATTTCGATGTACGCCGCTACCTTCGCCCTGTATTTGCTCACGAGGAGTGTGGTGGCGAGCAGCGTCGTTGCAATAGCGGTTTCGACATTTGTGATGGTGTGGTTCCCAAGTACATACGGAAGCGGTCAGCCCAGCTTGCTGCTCATGCTCTCGCCCGTGTATTACCTGATGAACCTGTGTTCCCTGAGTATGCAGAATGTTGGGGTAATTCAGGTTTTGCTGTATGCGGGCGGCACTGTGCTTGTGTCGGTTGGAGTTGCGCTCGTCTCGCTATTTGTAAGGACGGCGGTTCGATGAATCTTGGGATGTCGGTCAGGGCGGAACTGTTCCGCGCAAGGAGAATGAAACTCGCCGTGATAATAGCGCTGATGTATTTGGGCATCGCGGGGATTTATGTGTTTGCCGGGTCCGGCGCATGGGTCTCCGCAGGGGGAGAGGGCCAGTTCTTTGGCTTTTCCGCCGATCCGGGCTATCTTTTCTCGATAGGGGTTGGGCCAACGGGTATCTCTTCCTGGCTAAGTGTCGTCTCCATGGCGCATACGGTGTTCTTCCCAATCGTCTCTGTTGTTGTGGCGGGGACGCTATTCGGTGATGCGACGAGCGTGTCGGCAAGGGGAGTTTCGATTGCTCGGGGCTTCCGCAGCTGGCAGCTGTTTGCGGCAAAGACATTGGCTTGCGAAGTGTATACGCTGTGCCCCTACATCGTGTTTACTCTCGGTGTCGCTGCGGTCTTTGCCGTGTGCTCCGGAAGCGGTCTAGACAGCCTTACGGTTGGTAATGTGACCTCGGCACTCCTGTCGAATATCGTTATAGACGCCGCTTATACGCTGATGGTTGCGGTTGCATATGAGGTGTTCAGGATCAGATCTCTTGTGTCGGGAGCCTTGCTGGTCGCAACGTTCGCGGGCCTTGTTATCGCGATGAGTTTCCCAACCGTTTTACCCCCGGTTCACATGGCTTATTGGATGAGGGCGTGCGGGGCTGCCGGCGGGACGGTCCTGATGGCTGCATGCGGCCATGCGGTCATCGTGTCGCTCGCATGTCTATTGCTGCTTTCGTGCAGTTTTTATCGAAGAAGGTAGTGCGCTGGCGTATGCGCAGCGTCTGAGGGTCGATATGGATTTGATTGGAAATGGAGATGGTGCGAAGTGAAACTGTCGCAATTTAATGTGGTGCATGAACATAACGGAAGTCTTCTTATCATGAATGCGTGAACCGGCGGCATCCTGTCGTTAAATCCGGAATACGCGCAGAAATTCAAAAGGATTCAAGAAGGGGACGTTCGAGATGCCGATGATCTTGTCGCGGAGCTGATAAGGGGAGGCATCCTAGTCAATGAGGAGAGGGACGAGCTTGGGGAGATCAGGTTGCAAAGTCGCGCCGCGCGCTTTGCGAATACTGCTCTGTCCCTTACCATTGCGCCAACGATGGCTTGCAACTTTTGCTGTCCCTACTGCTATGAAAAGGGACAGGCGTACACGACGATGGGCGAGGAGGTTTTGACACAGCTCTCCAAGTTCGTGAAAGATTACTATCCTGGTATCGCAAGTCTCTCAGTTGGATGGTACGGCGGCGAGCCTCTGCTCGGAATGAAGATGATCGAACGGATTACGTCGGATCTGAAAGATGTCGTGGGGCCAACGTGTGAATATTCCGCATCGATAGTGACAAATGGCTATCTGCTGACGCCTGATGTTGCAAGGAGGCTCGCGGCATGTGGTGTGACGAGCGCGCAAGTGACTATAGATGGATCGAAGTCGGATCACGATTCGAGAAGGATTCTTCACGACGGAAGCCCTACATACGAACGTATTCTCAAGAACGTCAAAGAGTGTGCCGACATCATCGATATTTCGATAAGGAGCAACGTCGACAAGACCAACATCGAGGCCGCTCAAGAGCTATTGGATTATCTCGAGCTAAATGGCCTGATGAATAAGGTTCACTTCTATTTAGCCCCTGTTGACGATATCAATCAGGTATGTGCGAACGACAGCCACTGCTTTACTGTAAAAGAGTTCTCGTATGAGGAGACTGAGTTTTATAAAAGGGCAATTGCGCGGGGCTTCAAAGTTCAACCTTTTGGTGGGACGAATTTCGGGATATGTTGCGCCGTTGGAATCAACTCGTACGTGGTTGATCCCGTCGGAGATTTGTATAAGTGCTGGGATGACATTGGAATGAAGGAGCGGAGGGTCGGAACTATTTTCGAGCCGCCAATGTTGAGCAAGAACATGATTAACTGGATGGCATATGAGCCGGATGACCCGGAATGCCAAGAGTGCTTTGCTTTTCCCATGTGCATGGGAGGGTGCCCCAACCACGCCTTAAACGGTGAGGGGAAACGTTGCGTTTCCTTCCGGTATGATGCCGAGCAAAAAATGCTGCTCTCCCAGATGATGAATACGGCAAAACGGGGTGCGGGGCAAAATGAGGCTGATGCTTAATCTCTGTAGAAAATATATACTGGGCGGTCGATTCTACGCCTATCTTGTCGTAACAGTTTTGGTCGGGCTGCTTGCGCTTGCGGGTCCCTTTCTTACCGGCATAGTGGTAAACCGATTGGCGATGCCGGCCAGCGCCGATCTTGCCGCCGTTCTCGTTTGTTGCCTTATTTTGGTTGCGGTCCAAGCGGTTCGAGCGGGACTAGTGTATTGCTCAGAGATGCTGTACATCAACCTTCAGTCGCATGCGGGGTTCGGCTTAAATGCGGATACGCTTGAGCACGTGAAGCACCTTCCCCAGGCATTCTTCGAGGGCTTCAACGCGTCGTATTATAACCAGCAAATCAATCACGACGCTAATGACCTTGTCATCTTCGTAATCAACTCGGTTGTGGGGGTTTCAAGCAACGTTATCACCCTTTTGTCCGCCCTGTTTGTTCTCGGTAGCCTGAATATCAAGTTGAGTGTGGTCTGCCTTGTTCTTGCGGCAGCGAGTGCCGCTTTTTATGCGGTTTCACGCGCAAGGCTGTTTGAGAGAAGTTTTGACGTACAAGAGCAGAGCGCGAGGTTTTTTTCCTGTCTACAAGATCAGTTGGAGAAAGTTGATTTCATCCGCAAACATGCTTTGTTCGATAGGTCCCGCGCTGTACTGGTCGAAGCTTTTAATGGGCTCTATCCAACGATGAGAGCAAATCAGGAAGTAGGGTCTAGATTTACCTTTGGCAACGCGTTGGTCGCTTCCGCCGCTCAAGGATGTCTTCTTGCTGTGGGCGCGGTTGAAGTGATGGGCGGGAGACTGTTGCCTGGTTTTCTCGTGACTGCTGTTGGATATTATTCGAACTTAAGCTCAGCGGTACAGTATTTGTTGGGCTGGGGAAGGGATTACCAGACTAATCGCGTATGCTATGAGCGGCTGAAAAGAATTTGGGATGTCCCGGTGGAAGCGAATGGCAAATTGGCGCTTGGTCCGATTGAGGAAATCCGTCTAGAGAACATCAAGCTACGTTATCCAGGGGCGGAAAGGGTCGCGTTAAGCATTGAGGGGCTCGCGTTTTCCAGGGGTCGGCTATATGGAATCTCGGGGCCGAATGGTTCGGGGAAGAGCTCGCTGCTGTCAGTGATATTGGGGCTATATCCAGATGACACAGAAGGGGCCGTTCGCTACAACGGGGTGTCACAGCGTTGCATCGATCGATATGCATTGCGGCGGTGTCGAGTCAGCATTACGGAGCAAGAACCCCCTATCGTTGAGGGGACGATTCTCGATAATCTTACGCTGCTTTCTGATGATTACGAGATGGATAAGCTGAACCGGATGCTTGTCATATTGGGGCTAGACGAAATGGTTGCTTCTGTGGAGAACGGGGCAACGGCGATGCTTGACGGCGGGAAAGGAGGGGTGTCCGGCGGCGAGAAGCAAAAGATTGCAATTGTGAGACAGCTGTTGAAATCGCCGGACGTTATGCTTTTTGATGAACCGACCTCAGCACTTGATGCGAAGAGTCGAGGCGCGCTGATCAAATTGCTTCATGAAATTAAGAGAGACCATATTGTAATCGTTGTCACTCATGACGAGGAGATGCTTGCCGCCTGTGACGAGGTCATTTCGACGGCTGGATGATTATCGGATTGTGGCGTTGAAGACCAAGAAACTTGAAATGGCGTGGGCTCTGGGTAGGTCTCCACGGGTACGCCGTCGGTGCTGTACTCGACCGCCCGGCAAGAAGGTTTTATAGCGTGTTTCCCCAGAGAGGTCCCTTTGTCCGGTAGTGGCGAGGGGAGCCTCTCTTTTGCTCACCTCTTGCGGCGGAGGGGGACACCATGCGCCTATGCAGGACAAACTGCGCGTTCTTGTCGAATGATGGGCTATGTGTAGAGATGATGGTCTCGGGTAGAGGCCGTGTCGCGCTCGGCTGCGATGAGCCAGGCAATTCAATCTTCATCCGGGAGGGCCTTGGCAAGACAAGCAGGGCGAAGACCTTGGCGACGTTCGGGAGCCGTGTGGCGCCCGGCTCCACGCTCATCCACGACATGGAGCCGGGCGCCACACGGCTCCCGTCAACAATCTGTCACTGAAGAGCCAGCACTACAACGCGAAGCTGCTCAAGGGCGTTCCCGACGGCCAGAACCCGCTGGGGCCCGTGAACCGGATGCGCTACTTCATGCAGTGCTTCCTGAGGGCTCATCCCGGCTCCAACCGGGACGACATGCGGGGCTGTGGCTATGAGTCCGCCCGAGGACAAGCTTGAGAAGGTCGCGATGGTGCTCGATCGGGCAATGCGATACCCGAAAACGCTCAGCTTCAGGCAGTTCTATGCAAGAAAGCCCAGTTCAGATGAGTTCGACGAGCAATATTTATCAACACAGTGCAAGGGGGGGGGATTATATTTGTATTTCATCCGTGTTGAGCTTCACACGGTGCGCGACTCATCGCAAACTGGCGGGCGCAGCGGAAAGAAAACCGACTGCAGACGAACGATCGATATCGGGAGCAAATAGCCACCGGATGCTTTTCGGTCTCCTACGCGTCGACCTCCGCGATTTCTTCTGCGTCTCGCCAAGTTGAAAGGAGCGATGTCGAAAACTCCTTTTCGGTTAGCGTCAAGACATCCTTCACGCAAAAACCTTTCAATTTGTCAGGAAGCCCAAAACGCGCTTTTTTCCTAATCGAGCTGGCAACCCGCTTCAACGCGGTCTTGTTCTTGTCCTCGTTGTATACCAAAACAAAGACGCAGTGCTCGCGAAACCATCTCGTCCTCTTTCCCCACAGGTCCGAGCAGATCAAAACGCTGTCCTTGCACTTCTCGATGAGGGCGTCCCTTTGGCCAAGATTGATACCAAGCTCTTCGTCATCCTTGGGATTGAGCCTCTTCCCCAGCGTCTCCTTCAGACTGCCGTTTTTAAATTCGACTAGATATAACGTTTCCCGATCGCAATACAGCGCATCGGCGGAGCGCGGGAGTTGCATCCACCTATTGACCTTCTTGCAGTAGCATTCTTTAACAGAGTCAAAATTGACAACAGGCAAATCGTCATCCACAAGAGAGACGCTCCCGTCTCTGGATGTTTTGGAGATGGTCGACGTGCAGTCCCTTAGGATACAGGTCCTGCAACGGGAGCAACCATCGCTGCCATCTGGCACCACGGGAGAGTTCGGATGAGGGCAGGAGGCGCACAGGTCGCTACTCAAGGCCGTACTCCTCCCTCTCAAGCGTATCAAAAGGAGCCGCCAGCTTCTCGTAGGCGACCTCAGTCGAGCCGGTTATTTCGGCAAAGCGAGAGCGTCCATCAGCGCAGGTCTCCGCAAGATAATATGAGCACAATCCATCAACAGCGTGCTTCTTAGAATACACTTCGATCGCATTCAAGAAATATGGACTATGGGTGCTCATTAAGACGTGCATCCCGAGCTCTTTCTGGAGCAGCACGATTATCTCGGCGAAGGCCAGCTGCCATGCAGGATGAAGATGAATCTCGGGTTCATCGAGGATAATAGTCCCTCCGGCATCTAGCGCGCCGGACTTCAAGAGCACCTTCATGATGGCGAACGTCTTCAAGCCAGCAGAAAGGTTCCCAGGCTCCAACCCCCGAGCGAAGCCCTCTTCGAGATACGTAAGGTGACCGCGACTTTCGCTCCTCTCGAAATACCCCGGACATAAGGAGGAGACCTTGTCCATGAGAACCTTCAGGTGCCGCTCCTTCGCGATCTCGTCGAACAGCGAGGACTCGCTGTCATCGTTACGGATGGTCGCCTGAATCAAATCTTGCCGCAGCTCCTCCTGGTGTCCAAGGAGGGGCCTGAACCGAAAAGCGGGGCCGTAGGGCCCTCCGAGAGAATCGATCAGGAACGGGTCGTCCAGATAATGCGCCCTGAATCGCAAAACCCTCCTATCGTGCACCTCCGCCACCTCGTCACCTGCAACCGAGAAAACCGTAGATGCGTCCTTTATCTGGAGTTCGACCTTCCCGGGCTCTTCGCCGAAAACCGAATTGATCTGGCCGTTGAACTCGCTTTGGAACCTGTTTGTCGCAATCGCACGAAATACCTCATCATCGGAGATATCCATGATCTCGATAATCTGATCGGCAACTCCTGCTACGCCATTCGTGAAATCGGATTCGATCTCACGGGAGATCTCCTCCCCGTAATACTCCTTTATCTCATCAATAAGCTCGTCCCTCGTGCACTCGCCCGAAAAAACCCTGTCGATGAAACCATTCATTCTTCCAGCAGTTCGCCTGTGGCGAGACGTGGAGTCGAGAGGGCCTCCCACATATGCCTTCCTGATGGCGCGTTCAACACTATTGCGCCTCATGCGGTCGATTTTGTTCTCCGAATCGGACATGCTGTTGAAGGCCGCATAAAGCGCTTTTCCAACCGTGCTTTTCCCCGTCCCGTTCTCCCCGGCGATCACGGCAATGCCATTAATCTCGATATCGGCCTCAGCGACCCTGCCGATGTTTTTCACCTTGATTTTCAATGCATATCACCAGCTCTAAACTCGCGAGACTCAATAGCTCGATTATCGCACAGGGAGATCGACTTCTCGAGGACTCCCTAAATGGAACGCGCGGGGAGGACATGGCTCGCCGCCGTCCGCTTTGCGTTCGCGCGGGGAAGGGTGACGACCAGGGGCCTCTCCGGGCTCATCAAGAGGAGCGCCGGATCCTCCTCGTCCATTTGAACTGTATTGTATCCCAGGACACTTGACTTAGAGGAATGGCGTTGAGCGGCGATAATCGTTTCAGCGCCAAAAAGAAAGGAGTGTTCAGTCATGGCAGATAGGCTCTCCTGCACAGCGGGGCACCGCACCGAGGCCGCAGACTTCGCCGTCGCGTCGGGGAAGCCCATCGCCCAAGTGGCCGCCGACCTCGGCATCAATGAGAAGATCCTGGGAAGATGGGTGACGGTCAGAAAGAAGGAACTGGCCAACCACCCGGTCGCGGCGGCCGCGGCCAAGACCGAGACCGCCGAGATGAGGGCCGCCCGCAAGTGCATGCGCGAGCTCGAGCTCGAGAACGAGTTCCTAAAAAGCCCCGACCTCACATTGGAGGCCGGGGCCAGTAGATTTTTGGGACATGTCTAGAAATCTACCCATGCGGGAAGCGGCATGTGCCGAGCATGTCGCGTGCTAGGTTTTGAGGCATGCCACAAAACCTAGCACGGGGGAGTGGCTACTCGGCGTCGGCGAAGCCGTTGGGGTTGTGGCTCTGCCAGTTCCAGCTATCGCGGCACATGTCCGCGATATCGTACTGGGCCTTCCAACCCATCATGCGCTCGGCCTTGGAGGCATCGCACCAGTTGGCGGCGATGTCGCCGGCGCGGCGCTCGCGAATCACGTAGGGCAGCTCCTTGCCGCACGCCTTGGAGAAGGCAGCAACGACCTCGAGCACCGAGGTGCCGGTGCCGGTGCCCAGGTTAAAGATCTCGACGCCGGTCTTGCCGTTCATCCAGTTGAGGGCGGCAACGTGGCCCGAGGCCAGGTCGCAAACGTGGATATAGTCGCGCACGCCCGTGCCGTCGGGAGTGGGGTAGTCATTGCCAAAGACCTGAACGGCCTCGAGCTTGCCCACGGCAACCTGCGCGACATAGGGCACCAGGTTGTTGGGGATACCCTTGGGGTCCTCGCCGATCAGGCCCGACGGATGGGCGCCGATGGGGTTGAAGTAGCGGAGCAGCACGACATCCCACTCGGGGTCGGCGGTGTGAACGTCCATAAGGATCTGCTCGATCATCCACTTGGTCCAACCATAGGGGTTGGTCGCGGGCTTCTTGGGGTCCTCTTCGGTGACGGGCGGGTTGTCCGGGTCGCCGTAGACGGTCGAGGAACTCGAGAAGATGATGGACTTGCAGCCATGATTGCGCATGACGTCGATGAGCACCAGGGTGTTCTCGATGTTGTTGTGGTAGTACTCGACGGGCTTGCTCACCGACTCACCGACGGCCTTAAAGCCGGCGAAGTGGATGACGCGGTCGATCTGGTGGGTATCGAAGATCTTGTTCATCGCATCGCGGTCGAGCACGTTGGCCTCGTAGAAGGTGAGGTTCTTGGCGGCCTCGTCGCCCACGATGGTCTTGACGCGGTCGATGGCAACGGCGCTGGAGTTGGAGAGGTCATCGACGACGACAACCTGGTAGCCGCCCTCGAGCAGCTGAACGACGGTGTGCGAGCCGATAAAGCCGGCGCCACCGGTAACGAGGACGCAGGTGTCTTTGGGGTCGAGTGCTTTGGACATGTAGTCTCCTATCGAATCAGGAACACTTCTTGAGGGGAGTATAGCGCAGCTGGGGGCGCCCAAATGGTGCACTGTAGAGAAAAGCAGAGGATTATGTTGACGTACTCATATAAGAGCTTGCTCAATTGTTACCTCAAATTTGACAATTGCTTACGAGCCGCCGACCTTGTAGTTTCCTGCCGTTCGTGGAAATCGTTGGGACGCGCCATATGTACGCTAATATGTATGAGTTGAGCGACATATAAATAAGCATGTAACGGAGTACATATGTCACCAAACAGCGATTCCATCCTTTCCCAGGAGCTCTCGCGCCGCACTGCCCTTAAGGCCCTGTTCGGCGCCGCTTCTGCGGCAGTTCTTTTTGGCCTGCCCACTCGCGCCCATGCGGCGGAGGCTTCCAAAGAAACCACCGATAAATTGAATGCCGCCCAGGCCCAACTCGACGAGGTTCAGGCCCAGCTCGACAGCATCGCAAATGAGTATGCGGCGCTGGCCAACAAGAATGCCCAGACCCTCAACGACATCGAGAATGTCCAGGGCAAGATTGACGACACGCAGGCCCAGATCGATGAAAAGAAGGCCGAGCTCAAGAAGAAGCGCAACGACCTTTCCGATCGCGTGGCCGCCAGCTACAAGTCCGGCGGTACGAACATCCTGTCGCTGCTGCTGGCCTCTGGCTCGTTTGAGGAACTCGTCGCCAACGCGCATTACGTTGAGAAGATCAACAAGAGCGACCGCGATGCCATCGAGGATATCCAGACGATTCAGGCTGAGCTCGACGCGCAGAAGACCGAGCTCGAAGCACAAAAGGCCAACCTGGAGAAACTCAAGGACCAGCAGACGGCTCAGATGCAGGATATGCAGGCCAAGCAGCAAGAAGTCCAGACCGTGCTGAACGGTCTTTCCGACGACGTCAAGGAGCTCATGGCTCAGCGCGATTCCGAGATTCTCGCTGCCGCCCAGGCCGAGGAGGCCGCTAGGAAGGCCGCCGCTGCCGCGGCCGCCGCGAACAAGAATAATTCCTACTCGGGTGGTTCGAGCTCGGGCGGTGGATCGTATGCGCCCGGAACTCCGCAGCAGAATGCCGGCTCGGGCAAGCAGCAGGCCGTCGTCAACGCGTGCTACTCCACGCCTTCGCCGGGTCAGAACTGGTGCGCGGCGTGGGTTACCAATGTCTTCCGCAATGCCGGCGTGGGCTATTTTGGCGGCAACGCGTGTGACATGTTCAACGCCTGGTGCTATAGCTCCGACCGCTCGGCGCTGCAGGTGGGCATGATCGTGGCCGATTCCTCGCACAGCGGCACGGGTGCTCCGGGCCTTATCTACGGTCATGTGGGTATCTACGTTGGCGGCGGCATCGTAATGAGCAACGAGGGCGCCATTACGTCTAAGTCGCTTGATTCGTTCATTAGCTTTTATGGTACTGGCTCTGGCGTGCGTTGGGGCTGGCTTGGCGGTATTGCGCTGTCGTAACGCAAGTTGGGCCGGGACTGTCCGAGAGGCATAAGGTTGCCTGCTCGGACAGTCCTGCTCGCACGGAGAGCACATTAAGTGCTCTCCGGCTCGTGCGGAACTCGCGATCAACCTTATGCCTCTCGGACAGTCCCGGCCCTCTCGGGTTCGGGGCGCGACACACCGGACTGGGTTATCTGAATAAATATGGTGAAGGCCCCTTTCGGGGCCTTCTTTGTTAGAGGAATTCGCCGACTCGGTGGACTTCGGGTTCGAGGTCTACGTCGAATTGGTCTTTGACGGTTGTTTGGATGTGGCGGATGAGTTCGTCGACATCGGCGGCGGTGGCGTGGTCGGCGTTGACGATGAAGCCGCAGTGCTTTTCGCTCACCTGCGCGCCGCCGATGGCGTGTCCTCGCAGGCCGGCGTCCATGATGAGCTTGCCGGCAAAGTAGCCCTCGGGGCGCTTGAAGGTGGAGCCGGCACTCGGCATGTCGAGCGGCTGCTTGTCCTCGCGGCGCTGGCGGTAGTCGTCCATGTCGGCCTTGATCATCGCGGCGTTGCCCGGGGCGAGATTGAAAGTGGCCGAAAGCACGATGAAACCGTCGTCGGCAATGCGGCTCTTGCGATAGCCCAGGTTGAGCTCATCGACATCGAACTCGATAATGCTGCCGCTACCGCGGGTGCCGTCGTCGAGCATGCGTGCGGGCTTGTAGACGCGCACGGACTCCAGCACATCGGCCATGCAAGCGCCGTATGCTCCGGCGTTCATGTAGCAGGCACCGCCGACCGATCCGGGAATGCCCGAGATGGGCTCCATGCCGGTAAGGCCGGCCTCGGCTGCCGCGGCTGCGACATCGGAAAGCAAGGCGCCGGCTGCCGCCGTGACGTGCGTGCCGTCGACCGTAATGTCGGAGAGGCCCTCGCCCAGCGCTACGACGACGCCGCGGATGCCCTTGTCGCCGACGAGCAAGTCGGAGCCGTTGCCCACGATGGTGAGTGGTAGATTGCAGCGATAGCAGGTATCGAGCGTGGCGACGAGGCCCTGCTCAGTATCGGGCGTGACAAAGACGTCGGCCGGACCGCCGATCTTAAACGTGGTGTGCTCGCGCATGGGCTCGCTCATCAGCACGTTGTCCTCGCCGGCAACGCCAGCGAGCGCGCACAGCAGGTCCTCGTTAAAAAAATCGTTCTCGTGCATACGGATATCCGCCTTTTGGTGGTCGTTGTCATCAATCGATTGCAATATACCCCACCCGGACGGATTTGGTGCGCTGGCGGCGATAAAACAGCCGTCCACCGGATTGGTAAAGTGTTTATCACCGAGGTAGAGGGGTAGTCGCTATACTTTCAAGAGATTGCGCGTAAACCCGGAAGGAGCGAGATGGCCAACAAAGTCACCCTCAAGCAGATCGCCCAGGAGGTGGGGCTTTCCCCCTCGTCGGTCTCGCTTGTTCTCAATAATCGGCCCTGTCGCATCTCGGAAGAAAACCGCAAGCTCATCAAAGAGGTCGCGGCGCGCAACCACTATGTTCCCAACCAGATTGCGCGCAGCCTGGTCATGCGCGAGTCGCGCACGCTGGGCCTTATCGTTCCCAATATCGAGAGCCGCTTTTTTGCCTCGCTCGCCGGTAGCCTGGAAAAGCGCTGCCGCGAGGACGGCTATGCGCTCTTCATTACCAGCTCGGGCGGAAGCGCCGATGACGATCTGGAGCTGCTGCGCCAGCTGGTGACGCGCGGCGTTGATGGCGTCTTCCTGGTGGTGGGTGACGAGTTCTCCGATGACCGCGCCCTGCGCGAAGAAGTCAGCCACCTGCCCATCCCGGCCGTAATGGTCGACCGTGCCATTGAGGGGCTCGAGTGCGACAAGGTGATGTTCGACCACGAGATGGGCGGCTATATGGCCACCCGCTATCTGATCGAGCAAGGTCATCGCCGCATCGCCTGCCTGGTTAATGCCCGCCGTTCCAATACGGGTCGCAAGCGACTTGCCGGCTATGAGCGCGCGCTGCGCGAGGTTGGCCTGCCGATCGACGCGCGTTTGGAGTTTGAGAGCGAGTACTACATTCCGAGCGCATACGAGGCCTCGGAGGCAGTGCTCGCAACTGACGCCACTGCCGTGTTCGCAAGCTCGGATAACATTGCCCTCGGTTTGCTCAAGCGCTTGCACGGGATGGGGAAGAGCATCCCGGGCGATATCTCGGTGGTGAGCTATGACAACTCGGCGGCCGACGTTCTCTTTGAGCCGGCGCTGACCGCGATTGAGCAGGACCCTGGTGTCCTTGCGGAGCATGCTTTTGGCTGCATGTCCAAGCGTCTTGCCGGTAGGGGCGGCAGGCGTGCCGAAGAGGTCGTTCTGGAGCCGGAGCTTATCGTTAAGGACAGCGTGCTCGAGCTTACTAAACACAACTAAACACGTTTACCAATTTGCAGAGACCGAATGTGGAGCACCTGTGACAATCAACGCCGCAGGTGAATGTCGCGTTTTGCTAACCGATGGGATTGATAAGGGTGGTAAAACGTTTTTTCACCATGATAAAACGTTTTAGCAAATATACTGGTCCCAACGAAAGGTTGCCGTATTGGAGGGTGACCGCACAGCGAAGGGACATAAACAATGGCTAAAACACTGGGGACGCCGTGGCAAAAGCTGGGCCACGAGGTGCCGGCTTCCGAGCTCGAGGGCGTCGACCTGTATTGGCGCGCATCGAACTATCTGTCCGTCGGTCAGATCTACCTTCGCTCTAACCCGCTAATGCGCCCCGACTTTGTTGATGAGAAAACCGGTGAGGTGCGCGACTTCGGTCGTCCGGACGTTAAGCACCGCCTGGTTGGCCACTGGGGCACCACGCCCGGCATCAACTTCCTGTTCGGTCACGTCAATCGACTGATCGCTGACCACAACCAGAACGCTATCTTCTTGATGGGCCCTGGTCACGGTGGCCCCGCCGGTACTGCTCAGTCGCTGCTCGACGGCACCTACCGCGAGATTCGCCCCGACATCACCAATGACGAGGCCGGCCTGCAGAAGTTCTTCCGCCAGTTCTCCTATCCCGGCGGCATCCCGAGCCACTTTGCGCCCGAGACGCCCGGTTCCATCCACGAGGGCGGCGAGCTCGGCTACACGCTCAGCCACGCTTGCGGTGCCGTTATGGACAACCCGAGCCTGCTGGCCGTGGCCGTGGTGGGCGACGGCGAGTCCGAGACCGGTCCGCTCGCGACCTCTTGGCAGTCCAACAAGCTCGTGAACCCGGCAACCGACGGTATCGTCCTGCCGATCCTGCACCTCAACGGTTACAAGATCGCCAACCCCACCATCCTCGCCCGCGTGTCCGATGAGGAGCTCACCAAGTTCTTCGAGGGCATGGGCTACAAGCCGCACTTCTTTGTCGCCGGCTTTGACGACGAGAGCCACGCAAGCATCCACGAGCGCTTTGCCGCACTGTTTGAGCAGGTCTTTGACGAGATCTGTGACATCAAGGCCACTGCGCAGGCCCAGGTCGCCGCAGGCGAGACCGTGGTCCGCCCGGCCTACCCCATGATCGTGTTCCGCACGCCCAAGGGCTGGACCTGCCCCAAGCAGATCGACGGCAAGAAGACCGAGGACTCCTGGCGCGCGCATCAGGTGCCGCTGGCGAGCGCCAAGGACACCCACGAGCACTTCCGCGTGCTGCGCGAGTGGCTGCGCTCCTACAAGCCCGAGCAGCTCTTTACGCCCGAGGGCCAGGTGCGTCCCGAGGTGACGGCCTTTATGCCGACCGGCGAGCTGCGCATTGGCGCTAACCCCAACGCGAACGGCGGCAAGGTGCGCCGCGAGCTCGAGCTCCCCGATATTCATGCCCACGAGATTCCCGTCGCAAGCAAGGGCCACGGCTGGGGCTCCACCGAGGCCGCCCGCGTCTTTGGCGAGTACACTGCCGACGTCCTGGCCAAGAACATGGATGACTTCCGCATCTTTGGTCCCGATGAGACCGCGTCCAACCGCCTGCAGGCTGCCTACAAGGTGACCAAGAAGCAGTGGGACGCTGGCTTCTACGAGGACGATGCCAACGACGAGCTGCTGGCAGGCTCCGGTAAGGTCGTCGAGCAGCTGTCCGAGCACCAGTGCGAGGGCTTCCTCGAGGCCTACGTGCTCACCGGCCGCTCCGGTGTGTGGAGCTCCTACGAGAGCTTTGTCCATGTGGTCGATTCCATGGTCAACCAGCACTGCAAGTGGCTCGAGGCCACCAAGCGCGAGATTCCGTGGCGTGCTCCCATCAGCGGCCTTAACATTTTGCTGTCGAGCCACGTCTGGCGTCAGGACCACAACGGCTTCTCGCATCAGGACCCCGGCTTTATCGACCTGCTACTCAACAAGGCCAACGACACGCATATCGTGAACGCTTACTATCCGGCCGACGCCAACATGGCTCTCGCCGTGGCCGAGCGCGTCTACCAGTCTACCGACTGCGTCAACGCCATCTTCTGCGGCAAGCAGCCTGCTCCGACCTTCCAGACGGTCGACGAGGCCAAGGCGGAGCTCGCCGAGGGCGTTGCGACCTGGGAGTGGGCATCGACCGCCGATTCGCTCGCCGAGGCCGACATCGTGGTCGCCACCTGCGGCGACGTGCCGACGCTTGAGGCTCTGGCTGCAACCGATATGCTGCGCGAGCTGGGCATTAAGGTGTGGTTCGTCAACGTGGTCGACCTGCTCAAGATTCAGAACGTCTGCGAGAACGACCAGGCCATCAGTGACGAGCGCTGGGCCGAGCTGTTCGGCCGCGGCGAGAAGTCCGTCCTCTTCGCATTCCACGCCTATGCCGGCACGATTCGCCGTCTGATCTGGAGCCGCCCCGGCCACGACGCCTTCCGCGTCCACGGCTACGAGGAGAAAGGCTCCACGACCACGCCCTTCGACATGCTGCGCCTGAACAACATGGATCGCTGGGCGCTGGCCGCCGACGTGCTGCGCATGGTCGACGCCGATAAGTTTGCCGAGCAAATTGATGAGTGGGAGGCATTCCGCACCGAGGCCTTTGAGTTTGCGTGTGATGAGGGCTACGACCATCCGGCCTTTACCGACTGGGTCTGGCCCGACGCCGCTGCTGCAACTGCTGCCGATGGCGCGCTCTCCGCAACGCAGATGACCGCAGGCGACAACGAGTAGGTAGGCATCCGGGACGGCCTCGCGCTGGGGCCGCCTCCGGGCGGGGAGACTTTGTCCGGGGAAGTGGGCTTCGCGAACTCCCCCGGACAAAGTCTCCCCGCCGGGCAAGGCCCTCTCGGCCGTTTCGTTTTGCGGGGGGCTGATTTTTTTAATGTAATGGGGACTTTGCTGAGGCTGCCTTGGATGTTGCGTGTGTAACTTTGGTCAGTCAGCGATACATTGCCGGGGCCGGGGTGCCTGCTTTGTTTTGAGAAGTTCGCGGAGCCCACTTCTCAAAACAAAGCAGGCACCCCGGCCCTCGTCCGTACGTAGTCCCCGCTGGGCGGGCCATAGACGCCACGCACCGATGCGATAAAGCAGTGGCTTGAAATTGGTGCTATATTCAGCATGAGTTGTTTAATGCTAGTACGGGAGGCTGATATGGGGCTGTTCAAGAAGAAAAACCCGCAGGATGCCTTTGATCCCGATGTGTTTACCATCACGGATACGATTTTGGACCCGCCGCGGTTTACATTTTTGCCGGCTATCTACCAGGATGCCACGCGCCGCAAGTGGGCTGTGCATCAACGCGGTGGCGAGCCGAAGATTTTTGACTATGCGGACGTGTTGCAGTGCGAAGTGGCCGAGGCGGGCGATCCGGAGGCCGAGGAAGTGGCTTCAAAACAGGAATTTGCCCAGCGTATCCTGGCAAATCCTGCCAAGGCGGCGAAAATAAACGCTGCCAAGCGTAATATGTGTCTTGGTATGGGCGTTGTTGTGGCGGTTCAGACGGGAAAAGACGAGGTTTCCAAATTAGAGATTCCCGTTATGACCGACGAGGTCAAACGCGATTCAAGTCTATATAAGTCGTATCGGAATGTCGCCGAGAAGATCAAGGCAGAATTTGATGCCATGGGAGGGCTGGCCTAATTTTGGCGGCATACGTTTCTGAATGAGGAGTCTGTGCAATGGCAGGCGAATCTTATGCAATTCCCCCCAAAGATCGTGCTGTTGAGGGAATTCTTTGGTATATCCAGCACCATCAGCTTGCCGGCGGCGATCGCCTGCCGGCCGAGCGCGTGCTGTGCGAAGAGATTGGCGTTTCGCGTACGGCGTTGCGTGCCGGTATCACGCGGCTTATCTCGTGTGGAACGCTCGAGAGCCGTCGCGGATCGGGCACGTATGTGTGTCCTCCCAAGCCGCTGAACATCTTCCAGGAAACGTATAACTTTTCCGATGCTGTGCGGACTGCCGGCCTGCACCCCTCTTCTCGTCTGGTTTCCACCGGGACCATCGAGGCGGATGAGGCGCTTGCCGACAAGCTTGGGGTGGCTGTAGGCGCTCCCTTGCTCCGCATGCAGCGCGTTCGACTTATTGAGGGCGAGCCGGCGTCAATCGAGACCGCTCACGTTAACCTGTCCCTGTGCCCATCGCTTCCCGAGCACGATTTTGAGTGTGAGAGCCTTTACGATGTCTTGCTCAAAGAAGGTGGCGTGCGTGTTGAGCATGGACGTGAGCATATCTCCATCTCGCGTTTGAACGCCGAAGAGGCCGAGCTGCTCCAGCAAGAAGAGGGGACGCCGGTGTTCTATGAGAGCACGATCGAATTTGATAAGGACATGCGTTTTGTGGAGCATTGCAAATCGGTGATTTTGCCCACAAAGTTCCGCTTTGCCGATAACGGTGAAAAGAACGGCATGAGGAGCGTGGCAGGTGAACAATGGCTGAAACAGTAGATGCCACCCCGGTTTATATGCGCATACGACGTCGCATTGAAGAGCGTATCGAACGCGGTATATATCCCACGGGTTCCATGATTCCGTCCGAAAAAGACCTCGCCGAGGAATTTGGTACGACACGCTTGACCATTCGAAGTGCTGTCGATGAGCTGGTTCGGCGCGGGCAGATTCGACGCGTCCGCGGAAAGGGCGCGTTTGTGGCGCAGAAAGTGCCCGTTGCCTACGAACGAACAGGAGGCTTTCGCGAGTCGGTTCGTGCTTCGGGCGGCGAGCCGTCCGTCCGCATCCTCGCGCGTTCCAAGCGTTATGCGGGCCCATATTATGCCAACCTGTTTGGCATTGCCGAGGACGATTTGCTGTATTCGATTCGGCGTTTGAACTGCGTCAACGGCGATCCCGTATCGATTGAGATGGCGTTCATCCCGTGCCTGCTGTTTCCCACAATCGAAGATATTGACGTGTCGGTCTTCAGTTTGTACGAGACCTATGAGATGTTGGGCCGAAAGCCGGTCATGGCACAGGAGAAGCTCGATATCGAGGCGGTGGGTGCACGCGACGCGGGCTTGCTTGGCTTGGAACAAGGGGATCTTGTTTTGCTTTTGGAATGCGTGAGCTATGACGCGAGCGGTCAGGCTATCGAGTATGTAAAGTCCTTCAATCGTGGCGATGCGGGCGGCTACACCTATACGTACTAGCTGGGGCTTTGCATCGCGCGCGGTAACAGCCGGTCTGTTTGGGCAATTTGACCGACTGTATATACAACCTTACATGGCTCAAAATCGACCGTTCGCCGATGGGGATAAATTAATCGACAAAGAGGCATCAAAAAGCCGTAGCCTGTAACTGTGATTGGTATCAAATACTAATGATTTGTTACGAGGTGAGACGATGAAGATGCTCGATTACGTTCAGCTTGCCCATGTGCGTATGGGGGAGAACCTCGAGCGTTCGTCTGAGCTGGTAGCGCAGCTCGTTGATATTTTCCAGTCCGGTTCTTTTGATGCACTGCGCATCGTTGCTTCGGGTTCGTCGCGCCATGCCGCCGATTGCGCCCGCGATTACCTGCAAGATGCGCTGCAGATGCAGGTGTCCGTTGTGACGCCCGAGGCCTTCGTCGATTTTGAACACACCTATCCGCAGCATGCGCTCAACATCGCCGTCTCGCAGAGCGGCTATTCGACCAATACGATTGCGGCGCTCGATTACATGCGTGCACACGATATGGCTGCAGTTGCGCTCACGGCAAACGTCGAGGCACCCATCAAGGAACACGCTGACATCGTTCTTGACTACGGTGTGGGTGTCGAGTCGGTGGACTTTGTGACTCTGGGCGTCGAGGTTCTCGTTGAGTACCTGGTGCTCTTTGGTATTTACGGCGGTCAGGCGCGCGGAACGATTGACGCCAAGGGCGTTGCTCAGCGTCTTGATGACCTGCGCGAGGCTATCCAGGCTAATGCCGTGGTGTGCAAGACCGCCGAGGCATATGTCCAAGATCACATGCTCGAGCTTTCTGAGCACATGCCCGCCATGGTCGTCGGCAACGGCCCCAACTATGGTGTTGCCGAGGAGGCAGCGCTCAAGCTGAGCGAGACCATCAAGATTCCTGCCATGCATCACGAAGGCGAGGAGTTCGTCCACGGTCCCGAGATGCAGATCGTTCCGGGCCATCTGGTGTTTATCGTCGACGATCCGCAGGGGTCGGAGCGTCTTGCGAATATCGCCGATGCGCTATCGAACGTTACGGCAAAAACGGTGCTGCTCACGGCCCATCCCAAGGGTAGGGCTCACGAGGTTGCGGTGCCTCAGGTGGCTCCGCTGCTCAGCGCAATTCCCAATCTTGTGTTCTTCCAGACGATTGCGGCCATGATCGCCGAGCGTCTGAAGTCATGGAACGTGCACCCGTATCTCGATACCGTCTCCAAGCAAATGGAGGTCAAGGCAGAGGGCTACGAAGAGTCAGTCAATGCGCTTAAGGCCAAAGCGGCTGAGTGTTACGGAATGTAAGCGGGTTTTGATGCCCGTTGGCATGGGGGATGTGGAAACAACCCCAGAAAGGAGAGACAAATGAAGGAAACCGAGAAGATCGAGATCATGCATTTCGACCAGGAGGGCTATCTCGAGGACGGCAAGGCGCTCTACGAGACCGGCAAGAAGATGACCGCGCTCGCCGACAAGGTCGCCGACGAGGGC
>NZ_QSPN01000019.1:0-41538 GCF_003436455.1 Collinsella sp. TM05-37
GCTTTTCAGAACGTCCCGCAGGACGGAGGAAGCCCCGCAGCGCGTAGCGCGCAGCGGGGCTTCCGACATGTCCGAGGACATTCTGAAAAGCAACACCAGGGCGGGCCCGAACGAGAACACCGACTACAGGTCGATGTGCGATTCCTTGATCGGGAACGGCTCGGCGAAGTGGCAGGCGCAGCAGTGACCCGGTGCGACTTCCTTAAACTCGGGAAGCTTCTCGGAGCAGATGCCCTGCGCGATCGGGCAGCGCGTGTGGAAACGGCAACCGGTCGGCGGATCCAGCGGCGACGGCGGATCGCCAGCGAGAATGATGCGCTTGCGGGTCTTCTGGATATCCGGATCGGGCACCGGCACGGCAGACAGCAGCGACTGCGTGTACGGGTGGTGAGGCTCGCTATAGAGCGTCTTCCAATCCGAAACCTCGACCATCTTACCCAGATACATAACGGCAACGCGATCGGAGATGTGCTGCACGACGGACAGGTCGTGGGCGATAAAGAGATACGCCGTACCAAACTTGTCCTGCAGTTCCTTAAGCAGGTTCAGAACCTGGGCCTGAATGGAAACATCCAAAGCGGATACCGGCTCGTCACAGATAATCAGCTTGGGCTTCAGCGCAAAAGCGCGGGCGATGCCGACACGCTGACGCTGGCCGCCCGAGAACTCGTGCGGATAGCGGTTGATGTGCTCGGGGTTCAGACCGACGACATCCAGCAGCTCGCGGACACGCTCGATACGCTCTTCCTTGGTGCCCACACCATGAATGGTCATGGGCTCGGAGACGATCTCACCAATCGTCATACGAGGGTTCAGCGAAGCATAGGGATCCTGAAAGATAAACTGCATCTCGCGACGCATATCCTTGATCTCGTGCTTGCTCATCTCGGCAACATCTTTGCCCTGGAAGAACACCTTACCTGCCGTCGGCTTCGTCAGGCGCATGATGGTGCGGCCCGTGGTGGACTTACCGCAACCAGACTCGCCGACCAGGCCAAAGGTCTCGCCCGGATAAATCTCGAACGAAATGTCATTCACAGCAGAGACGACGCGCTTGGAAAAACGCTTGGCGAACATGCCGGACTCTGCGGGGAACTCCTTAGAAAGATGCTCGACCTTCAGCAGCGGAGTGCGCTCGTTATTGTCTGTCATTTACGCCTCGCCTCCCTTCTTGGAATCCTTGCGCGTGCGGGACGTCTCAGGGGCGTTCTTGAGGAACTCGGGGTCACCGGAATAATGGCACGCAGAATAGTGGCCGGACTCGGTAACAACGCGCTCGGGGCGCTGCTTGCGGCACTTGTCCGTCGCATAGGGGCAGCGAGGAGAGAAGACGCAGCCCTCGGGCAGGTTCATGAGCGAAGGCGGGTTGCCGTGAATCGGCGTCAGCGGCTTCTTCTCATCGATGGCCTGCTCCGGGATGGAGCGAATAAGACCCCAGGTGTAGGGATGGCGGCTCTCGTAGAAGATTTCCTCAGCAGTACCGAACTCGACGGGACGGCCGGCGTACATAACCATGATTTTGTCGGCCATATCGGCGACAACGCCCAGGTCATGGGTAATCATGATAATGGCGTTGCCGTTCTTCTCCTGCATCTCCTGCATAAGCTCAATAATCTGAGCCTGAATGGTAACGTCCAGGGCAGTCGTGGGCTCGTCGGCAATCAGGATATCGGGGTCGCAGGCAAGAGCCATAGCGATCATGACACGCTGACGCATTCCGCCGGAGAACTGGTGCGGATATTCATTGACGCGCTTCTCGGGCTCGGGGATACCCACGAGGTCCAAAAGCTCGGTAGCACGCTTGAGCGCCTCCTGCTTGGAATAGCCACGGTGCAGACGAAGGCCCTCGCCCACCTGCTTGCCGATCTTATAGACCGGGTTCAAGGAGGTCATAGGATCCTGGAAGATCATCGCGATATCGTTACCGCGAATGTGCTGCATCTCTTCCTCGGTCATTTCGAGGATAGAACGACCGCGATAGCGAACGTCGCCGCCCTCGATCTTTCCCGGAGGCATCGAAATGAGGCCCATGATGGTCATGGCGGTCACGGACTTACCGGAGCCGGACTCACCGACGACGCCCAAGGTCTCGCCGCGATCGAGCGTGTAGGAGACACCGTCGACAGCGCGAACGACGCCATCCTCGGTGTGGAAATACATCTTAAGGTCATCGACCTCGAGCAAATGCTGGCCCTCGGGAACCGGCTGGTCCTTCAGGTCCACATAGTTCTTGTTCTTCTTCATCCTTATGCGTCCTTCATCTTGACGTCGAGGGCGTCGCGCAGACCGTCACCCAGCAGGGTGAAGGCGAGCACCGTCGAGAGAATTGCCAGACCGGGCATGATCATCATCCAGGGAGCAGTCAGAAGATACTGCTGACCGTCCTGAATCATGGAGCCCCACGAAGGCGTAGGCGGGATAACGCCCATGCCGAGGAAGGACAGAGCGGACTCGGTCAAAATGGCACCACCAATGTTCATGGTCGCGTAGACCACGATGGAGGCGACGGAGTTCGGGAAGATGTGACGCACGACGATACGAGCATCGGATGCGCCCATCGCGCGCGCAGCGTCAACATAGTCGTTTTCCTTGACCGTCAGGATCGCGGATCGGAAGACGCGCGCAATCGAAGGCCAGCCGAGAATACCGATGGCGATAAAGACGTTCTGAAGACCACGGCCGATAACGGCGATCATGGCGACGACGAACAGCACGTACGGGAACGCCAGGAAGATGTCCGCGCAGCGCATGATAATCGTATCCCAGATGCCGCCATAGAAACCGGCAAGGGCGCCCATGACCAGACCGATCACCGTGGAGATGGCGGTGGCCATAATACCGACGGAAAGCGAAACACGTGCACCGTAGATAACACGAACGAGAATGTCGCGGCCAAGGGCGTCGGTGCCAAACGGGTGCTCGGCACACGGAGCCAGCAGCGACGTCTCGGCCATGGTGGTCGAGTCGGAAGCCGTCGGCGAACCGAGCCAGGGCTTAGCCCACAGATCTGCGGTCAGGGCAACCAAAACGACGACGATGATCCAGCAGACACCGATAACGGCGAGCTTGTTCTTGCGAAGACGCTTAAAAGCGTCGCCCCACAGCGTGCGGGACTTGGCGGGAGCAGATGCGGCCTTGGTGGCGGTAGCCTGCTCCTGAGACTGAGAATCAGTTTCCTGCATGAGACGTACCTCCCTTAGGCCTTATCCGACGGACCGCCAAGGCGGATGCGCGGGTCGAGGAATGCATAGCTAATGTCGACGAGCAGGTTGATCACCATGACGACGACGACGATGAGCGTAACGCCGCCCATAACGATGGGCCAGTCACGCATGCTAATGGCGCGATAGACCTCATAGCCGATACCGGGCCAGTTAAAGACCGTTTCGGTCAGGATGGCACCCGAAAGCATGCCGCCAAAGTCGACACCAATATAGGTAACGACGGGGATGAGTGCATTCTTAAGCGCATGCTTGATGATGATCGCGCGATTGGAGAGACCCTTGGCCTTTGCCGTACGGATGTAATCTTGGTTCATGACGTCAAGCAGCTGCGAACGCATAATGCGGGCAGCATAAGCGGTCGAAACCGAAGCCAGCGTAATGGTCGGAAGCACATAGTGCATCCAATCCTGATACTGAGAGCTGGAACCGCCGGCACCCGAAATCGGCATGGAGAATGCGCCGCCGGTGAGGTCCTTAAGGATGACGCCGAAGAACAGCTGCAGCAGCATGCCGAGCCAGAAGGCGGGAACGGCAACGAGGATCGACGTGGTCAGCGTTACCAAAATATCCCAGAAGGAATAACGCTTTACCGCCGAAATGATACCCGCACCGATACCCATGATCGCCTCGAGCACGATGGCGCACGCGGCGAGTTTGACCGTATACGGATACTTCTGGGCAAAGATTTCCGTAACCGGCAGCTTGCGCTGGTACGAATTACCCAGATCGCCATGAAGCAGACCGTTCATGTAATACAGATAACGGTCTACAAGCGACGTCTGAACGGGATCGCCGTTCTCGTCAAGGATCGCGTTACCGTCCTCGTCCGTCTGGACCAGGTGATAGCGTACGCGAAGCTGAAGCTCTACCTCGGGGGACAGAGCCTTGTCTCCACCGATCAGCTTGATCGGATCTCCCGGCACGATATTCTGGAGGGCGAACAGAATCAGCGTGACGCCCAAAAACACCGGGATGAACTGAAGCACACGTTTAACGATGTACTTACCCATACCACTCCCCTATCTAGGGATTAACCTAAATGGGATGCCGATCGCCAGACCGGCATCCCAAAATTACCATCAGCCAGTTTACCCCAGGTTAGGGGGAACTGTATGTTTCCCATGAGGTCTACGTAAATACTTGACCCTCACGGAAGCTGCAAACTCTTAGGCGAGCTCAGCGGTACCCAGATCGGCGTGCTTCTGCGGATCAACGTAGAGGTACTTGACGCGGTCGGAGCCAGCGATGGTGTGCGTGTAGAACATCACCGGGATGACCGGGCAGTCGGCGGCGACCATGGCGTCGGCCTCCTGCATCTTGGCGATACGCTCGTCGTCGTCAACCGTGGCACGGGCCTCGTCAACCTTGGCGTCAAAGTCGGGGTTGCTGTAACCGGAGCGGTTGTCGCCACCCAGGGAGTCGGAGTGGAACAGCGGATACAGGAAGTTGTCCATGATCGGGTAATCGGCGATCCAGCCCAGACGGCCGAACTGATAGTTGAAGTTCTGATACTGCTCGAGCAGGGCAGACCACTCAGGGGTATCGGAGACGGCGGTGACGCCCACCTTGGCGAGGTCGCCGATGATGGACTCCATGATCTCCTTGTGACCACCGTCCTGGTTGTAGGAAAGGGTCACGTTGATACCGCGGTCGCCGTTAGCGCCGGCAGGAGCGACCTTGTCGAGGTACTCATTGGCCTTATCAACGTTGTACTCGCAGAACTCCCATGCACCCTCCTTGTAGCCGGCGATTCCCGGAGGAACGATGCCGTCAGCGGGGGTACGGGTACCCTTGAAGATGGTCTTGCAGATGGCCTCACGGTTGATAGCCAAGGAAATGCCCCTGCGCAGGTCAGCGTTGTTGAACGGCTCGGCCGTGGTGTTGCACGTCAGATAGTACGTGGAAGGCTCGGAACCGAGTAGCATGCGCGCACCATCACTCATGGTGTAGCCATCCTTGGACTCGCCGCGGTCCTTCTTGGCGGCGTCGATCTGAGCAACGGGAACGTCGCAGACATCAAGGTTACCGGCCTGGAACTCCTTGTAAGCGGTCTCCACGTCCTTGATGACCTGGAAGTGGATGGCGTCGATCTTGGCCTTGTCGCCATAATAATCGTCGAACTTCTTGAGGTTGATCTCCTGACCATCCTCCCACTTACCGTCCATCATGAACGGGCCGTTGCCGACCGGGGCAAGATAGAAGCTCTTGACATCGGTCTCGGCGCACTCGGGAACCGGGGACAGAGCCGGGTGAGAGGCGACGAAGGGGAAGTCGGCGTAGGCAGAAGTCAGCTTGACGACGAGGGTCTCGTCATCCGGGCAGGTGACACCGGTCAGCTCGGTAGCCTTACCGGCAACCAGATCGTCATAGCCCTCGACCATGGAAAGGTGATAGGAGACCTCGGAAGGACCATACTCGGTAGCGATGGCCGACTTGGTGTTGACCAGGCGCTCCCAACCGAGCTTGAAGGACTTGGAGGTAACGTCGTCACCGTTATGGAACTTGGCCTTCTTGATCTTGAAGGTGAACTCGGTGGCGTCGTCGTTAGCCTCAAAGGACTCGCAAGCCAGCGGAACGATCTCGCCCTTCTCGTTATCGTACTCCGTCAGAGCGTCGAAGAGCTGGTATTCGACCTGAGTGCCCTGATCCTCCTGGACGTTGTAGGGGTCGATGCAGACCGGGTTGTTGATGTAGAAGTTCAGCGTCGAACCGGACTCAGAACCGGAAGCGTCGCCGCCCTTCTTGCCGCATGCGGCAAGAAAAGCCATGGAGCTCGCAGCGAGGGTGCCGCCAACAAAGGCGCGACGACCCATAACGGGCTGGTGGAACATAGAATCAGCCATGCCATCCTCCTTATGAGATAGGACAAAGTGAATTCGGCCGGGCAACGTCGAGACAGCCCAATCGAACCATTCAAACGCGGTCCGCTGTTATGGCTGGTTATGCAATGCGGGCCAACGTTTTGCAATACAGTAGCGCATTTTATGCACAATTTGGCGCTGATTCCGGTTAACGGTCGAGAATTTCTTTAGTTGGGCGAAGTATGTGGGGATATTTTGGCTCTGTTACAAGTCTGTAAACAAAAAGGGCCCCGCACATGCGGGACCCTTTACAAACGTATATACGCCGATGCTTAGTAGCCGACGATGCCCTGCGGGAAGAAGAACATGCACAGAACGACACACACGGCAAAAACGACGGCCATAATTACCGTCAGGCGATCGAGGTTCTGCTCCATGACGCCCGTGGCAGAGCTGGAGTTATACAGCGAGCTAGCGATCATATCCGAAACGCCGGTGCCCTTACCGGAATGCATCAGAACGAGAATCGTCAGCGCCACGGCAGAAACAGCCCAAACGACAAACAGAAGAATCTGAAACGGACCCATAGATAAGCTCCTTAATAGAACGATTCAAACTCCAGTACTGTACCACAACCTCCAACACTCCCCCACCTGCCATTTAGGGACGGGGCAGAAATGGCAGAAATACCAAAAAGGGGGTCGTCCGGTTGTGGACAACCCCCTTACTAGAAAACGGTATTTGTTTTCTATTAGGCCTCGGTGGCGAGCACGCGACCCGTCATCTCGGCGGAAGGCTCAATACCAGCCATGATGAGCATGGTCGGAGCGATATCGGAAAGACGGCCGTCCTCGATACCGGTGAGCTTGGCCTTATCATCAACGATGATGAACGGCACGCGGTTGGTGGTGTGAGCCGTAAACGGATGCTTGGAACCGTCGGAAGCAACGTCAAACATGTGATCGGCGTTGCCATGGTCGGCGGTAATCAGCGCAAAGCCGCCCTTGGCGAGAATCGCCGGGACAACCTTGGACAGAGCATCGTCAACAGCCTCGACGGCCTTAACGGCGGCGTCGAAGACACCGGTGTGACCAACCATGTCGCAATTTGCGAAGTTCACGATGTAGAAATCAGCGCGATCCTCGTTGATAGCGGCGACAAGCTTCTCGGTAACCTCGGGAGCGCTCATCTCGGGCTGCAGATCGTAGGTAGCGACCTTGGGGGAAGCGACGAGCACGCGCTCCTCGCCCTCCTTGGGCTCCTCGATGCCGCCGTTGAGGAAGAACGTCACGTGAGCGTACTTCTCGGTCTCGGCGGTGTGCAGCTGCTTCAGGCCATTGGCGGCGATAACGTCGGCCAGGACGTTCTCGGGGAACGTCTTGGGGAAGGCGACCTCGACGTCAAACGTCGGATCGTACTCGGTCATCGTCACAAAGTGCGAGAGCTTAATCTGCTCGCGCTCAAAGCCATCGAACTCCTTGTCCGTGAACACGCGGGTCATCTGACGAGCGCGGTCGGGACGGAAGTTGAAGAAGATGGCCGCGTCGCCCTCGTGGATGCCCTCGTTGTGGGCCGCGAAAGGCTCGACGAACTCGTCGCCGCGCGGATCCTTCTCGTAGTAGGCCTTGATACCGGCAACGGGGTCGGTATCGGCATCGGACGCGTTGACCATGACGTCGTAGGCGCGCTGGATGCGCTCCCAACGGTTGTCGCGGTCCATGGCCCAATAGCGGCCCGAAACGGTGGCAACGCGAGCGTCGCAACCGGTCTCCTCGGAGATCTTAGCCAGGAAAGCGCAGAACTCGCTCATGTAGCCGGCACCGGACTGCGGGTCGACGTCGCGGCCATCCATGAAGGCGTGGACGCGAACGGTCTTGACGCCATGCTGGGCAGCCATCTTGACCAGAGCCTCGACGTGGTTCATGTGAGAATGAACACCGCCAGGGCTCATAAGGCCCATGAGGTGCAGGGTCTTGCCTTCGGCCTTGACGTCGTCCATAGCTTTGACGAAAACCTCGTTCTTGGCGATGGAGCCGTCCTTGATGGCGTTGTTGATGCGCGAAAGCTCCTGGAACACGATGCGGCCGGCACCGATGTTGAGGTGGCCTACCTCGGAGTTGCCCATCTGACCGTCGGGAAGGCCCACGTCCTCGCCCGAAGCACCGAGCGTGGTGTGAGGATACTTCTCGTACAGGCTATCAAGGAAGGGCGTCTTGGCAGCGGCGACGGCGTTCTCGCCATCGGCCGGAGCAAGGCCGCAGCCATCCATGATGATCAGGAGTGCAGGAAGATGACGCTGTGCCATATGTCCTACTCGCCTGCCTTGACGACCATAGAGGCGAAGTCGGCAGCCTTGAGCGAAGCGCCGCCCACGAGGGCGCCGTCAACGTCAGGCTTAGCGACGAGCTCGGCGATGTTGCCGGGCTTGGCAGAGCCACCATAGAGAACGCGGATGCCGTTAGCGAGCTCCTCGCCAAACATCTCCTTGAGGGTCTCACGGATAGCGCCGCAGACCTCCTGGGCGTCCTCAGCGGTAGCGGTCTTGCCGGTGCCGATGGCCCAGATGGGCTCGTAGGCGACGACGACCTGCTTGGGGCAGGTGATCTCAAGACCGGCAAGGCCAGCCTTGACCTGGTTCACGACGTGCTCGACATAGGTGCCAGCCTCGCGGACCTCGAGGGACTCGCCGCAGCAGAAGACGGGAACAAGACCGGCGGCAACGAGGGCCTTGGCCTTCTTGTTCTGATCCTCGTCGGTCTCGTGGAAGTAGTCGCGACGCTCGGAGTGACCGATGATGCAGTAGGTGCAGCCAGCGGACTTGAGCATGTCGCAAGAGGACTCACCGGTGAAGGCACCCTTGGCCTCCCAGTACACGTTCTGTGCACCGAGGGCGATGGGGGCAGCCTGAATGCGGTCATGAACCGTGGTGATGTCAATGTTCGGAGGGCAGACGAGCACCTCGACGCCAGCCGGAACCTCGGGCAGAGCCTGAGCCAGCTCATCGGCGAGCTTGGCGGCCTCGGCGACGTCGTTGTTCATCTTCCAGTTACCAGCGATAAGAAGGGTACGATTAGGCATCGAGAAGCGCCTCCACTCCGGGCAGGGCCTTACCCTCGACGAGCTCCATGGAAGCGCCACCACCGGTGGAGATCCAGCTCATCTTGTCGGCCAGGTTGAACTTGTTGACAGCCGCGACAGAGTCGCCACCGCCGATGATCGAGGTGCAGTCGGCCTCGGCGACGGCCTCGGCGATAGCCTGGGTGCCGTGAGCGAAGTTGTCGAACTCGAATACACCCATGGGGCCGTTCCAGAACACGGTCTTGGCGCCCTTGACGGCCTCGGCGTAGAGCTCCTCGGTCTTGGGGCCGATGTCCATGCCCTCACGATCGTCGGGGATAGCGTCGGAAGCGACAACCTCGGGGACAGCGTCCTCGCCAAAGTGATCGGCAACGCGGTTGTCGATGGGGAGCAGGATCTTGACGCCCTTCTCCTCGGCCTTCTTGAGCATCTCGCCGGCGCGCTCGACCCAGTCCTCTTCCTTGAGGGACTGACCGACGGTCAGGCCCTGAGCCAGGAAGAAGGTGTAGGCCATGCCGCCACCGATGATCAGGGTGTCAGCGGAGTCGATGAGGTGATCGAGAACGCCGATCTTGGAGGAAACCTTGGAACCGCCGACGATAGCAACGAAGGGGCGCTCGGGCTCGGCGAAGATGCCGGTCAGCGTGTCGACCTCCTTCTCGAGCAGGAAGCCGGCGACGGCAGGCAGGTAAGCGGCGGGACCCACGACGGAACCCTGGGCGCGGTGAGCGGTACCGAAAGCATCGAGAACGAAGACGTCACCATAGGAAGCGAGCTTCTTGGCGATCTCGGGATCGTTCTTCTTCTCGCGCTTGTCAAAACGGACGTTCTCGAGAACGAGGACCTTGCCCGGCTCGACGGCGGCAACAGCCTCAGCAGCCTTCTCGCCGTAGGTGTCGGCGACAAAGGCAACATCGAGACCAGAGAGCTCAGCGAGCTTCTTGGCGACAGGCTCAAGGGAGAGCTCGGGCTGGAAGCCGGTGCCATCGGGACGGCCGAGGTGGCTCATGAGGATGACGCGAGCGTTGTGCTCAACGAGGTAGTTGATGGTGGGCAGGGCAGCCTTGATGCGGGTGGTATCGCCAACGACGCCATCCTTGATAGGCACGTTGAAGTCAACGCGGACGAGAACGCGCTTGCCGTCGACATCGATGTCGCGGACGGTCTTCTTGGTAAAGGCCATGTTTGCTTCTACCTTTCGTACGTGTCTGCCTCCCATTACGGCAGACGATTTCCTATAAAAAGGGCGCGACCCTAGGGTGTAAGCCCTATGAGGCCGCGCCCTTCTTTAGACGCTCAACGAGCTATTCGCTAAAAGCTAAATTAAGCAACGAACTTCTCGAAGTACTTGATGGTGCGGACCATCTGAGAGGTGTAGGAGTTCTCGTTGTCGTACCAAGAGGTGACCTGAACGAGGGTCTGGCCGTTGCCGAGGTCAGAGCACATGGTCTGAGTGGCGTCGAAGATGGAGCCGTGGGTCTCGCCGATGATGTCGGTGGAGACGATGTCGTCCTCGTTGTAACCGAAGGTCTCGGAGATGGTGGAAGCGTAGGCCTTCATAGCGGCGTTGACCTCGTCGACGGTGACCTTCTTGTCAACAACAGCGTAGAGGTTGGTGATGGAGCCGGTCGGCGTCGGGACGCGCTGGGCGGCACCGATGAGCTTACCGTTGAGCTCGGGGAGAACCAGGCCGATAGCCTTGGCAGCACCGGTGGTGTTGGGGACGATGTTGACGGCGCAGGCGCGGCTACGACGCTTGTTGCCCTTGCGCTGCGGGCCGTCGAGCGGCATCTGGTCGCCGGTCCAGGCGTGAATGGTGGTCATGATGCCGGACACGATGGGAGCGAAGTCGTTCAGACCCTTGGCCATCGGGGCGAGGCAGTTGGTGGTGCAGGAAGCAGCGGAGATGATGTTGTCCTCAGCGGTCAGCGTCTCGTGGTTGACGTTGTACACGATGGTGGGCAGATCGCTGCCGGCCGGAGCGGAGATGACGACCTTCTTGGCGCCAGCGTTGATGTGGGCCTGAGCCTTAGCCTTGCTGGTATAGAAGCCGGTGCACTCGAGAACGACGTCGACGTCGAGGTCGCCCCAAGGCAGGTTGTTGGCGTCGGCCTCCTTGTAGATCTTGATCTCCTTGCCGTCAACGGTGATGGAATCCTCGCCAGCAACGACCTCGTGATCGCGAGCGTAGTTGCCCTGCGTGGAGTCGTACTTCAGCAGGTAAGCGAGCATGTCGGGAGAGGTGAGGTCGTTGATAGCGACGATCTCGGAGCCCTCATGACCGAACATCTGACGGAAAGCCAGACGACCGATGCGACCGAAGCCGTTAATAGCAACCTTTACTGCCATTGTGTCTCCTTTCGTAAGGCCCCCGCAAGCTACAGCGCCCGCCGTTGAGGCCCACAAACTAACCACTCGCCTAATATACCTTTTTTTTGACTTGAATTTCACGAGAATAGTCGAAATTGAAAATCAAATTTACGTTAAAACGTTTTAAAGAATAAAATAGCAGCTAAATCCGTATATAAGTCGATACTATAAACTACCTGTTTGCTTCAATGAGCTTTTCAAGCCTCAAAACTCGATGGTAGAGGGCCGACTTCGACAAGGGAGGGTCAGCCATCTCCCCTAAATCACGCAGCGACAGATCGGGATAGCGCTCGCGCAGGTCGCAAAAGACCGCCAAGGCATCCGGAAGCGCATCGCGAAGGCCGCGCTGCTCGAGCTCATCGATAAGCGCAAGCTGATGTTGGGCAGCACCGGCGCTTCTGGTCTGGTTGGCGAGCTCGGCGTTCACGCGACGGTTCACATCGTTCTTAACCAACTTGACCGCGCGCGCCTCCTCAATCTCGGCAACGCTGCGCTTGGCACCAATCAGCTTTAATAGATGCTCGATTTCCTCGGCGCTCTTAATGTACACGGCATATGACCCCCGCCGCGCATTAACACGAGCATGGACCCCAATCTGCCCCAACAGGTCGCAAAGTCCCCGGGCATACTGCTCGCCCTGCACCGCGATCTCCAAATGGAAATCGCCGCGTGGATCGGCCACGAAGCCGCCCGCGATGAGCGCGCCGCGGATGTAGGCAAGCCTGCAGCAGGGACGGGCAACGATGTGTCGGGGAACACCAGCGACGAGCCCTCCTCTGCGGTCTAGAATGCCCAGCAGCACCAGAGCCTTGTCCAAGTCGGGTTGATCGGGCAGGGTAATGAGATAGTTACGGACCTTATGCAAGACCGATTTACGAACGGTGAATTCCGTTTTGAGCTTAAGGATGCGATGCGTCAGCGTGATCATCGTGCGCGCGACGGCTCCCGTCTCGGTCGCGACCGTCAAACGATACCGCCCGGAGCCGGCCAACGAAAGCGTACCGCTCACACGCGTCAGGGCGGCAAGCGTCGACAAATCGCAGTATTCACATTCGGGTTCGCAGCGCGCAAGCTCGTCGCGCACCTCAGCGGTAAACGACATGCAGGCCTATGCCTTCGTGTTGGCGCGCGACAGGTCGCGGTGGGAGATGCTCACGTGATACTGGGCGCCTTCCAGGTAACGGGCCGTGGCCTCGGCAATGGCGACGCTACGGTGCTGTCCGCCCGTGCAGCCGATGGCGATAGAAAGCTGCGGCTTACCCTCCGCGATATAGCCCGGCATCACCGTATCGAGCAGCTGTGTCCAAGCCTTCCAAAACTCCTGCGTCTTGGGGTGGTCCAGAACAAAATCGGAGACCTTTTTATCGAGACCGGTCATCGTGCGCATCTCGGGATCGTAAAACGGATTGGGCAGGAAGCGGACGTCGATCATAATGTCCGCCTCGACGGGCATGCCGTGCTTAAAGCCAAACGAGAACACATGGACGTCCATGAGCTGTTGGTCGGACAGCTCGGAAAATGCCATACGTAGCTTGTTGCGCAGCGCAGAGGTGCGCAGACGACTCGTGTCGATAATCATATCGGCTCGATCGCGCACGCCCTGCAGCTGAAGGCGCTCGCGCTGAATGGCATCGGCCGTAGTCTCCCCCGGCTTGGCAATGGGATGACGGCGGCGATTTTCGCTGTAGCGACGAATCAGCACCTCGTCAGAAGCCTCCAGGAACACGATGTCGCAGCTCATCTCGCGCTCTTCGAGCGCGGCGACCGCATCGAGCAGCTCATCGAACAAGCCCTGGCTACGCAAATCGCAGGTGACGGCGAGATGCCTGCCCACGCCCGTATTAATGCCGACGAGCTCGGCAAGCTGGGCGATCAGACGCGGAGGCAGGTTATCGATGCAAAAATAGCCCATGTCCTCGAACACGTGCATGGCCTGCGTGCGGCCCGATCCGGACATTCCGGTGATGATGACGATATCGGGGATGCGCTCCGAGCGCTCCGCCGCATCCATGGCATCTCCCTTTTGCATGTGCTGCCTCCCGAAAACAAGCGCGGGACCCAGCAACCCGGATCCCGCGCGGTCAATTGCCTTTATTGAGTATACCGCCCCGAGCGGATACGAGGCCTGTCTTACGCCTCAAGCGCAGCCTTGAACCAACTTGTAATACTCGTGGGGTGCGTGATGGCGGTGCCGACGACAACGGCCCAGGCGCCAGCATCGATCGCGGCGCGAGCCTCCTCGGGCGTATGCACGCGACCCTCGCAAATGATGGGAAGGCCGGGGAATTCCTCGGTCGCCTGACGCAGGAGCGGCAGGTCGGGGCCATCGGCCATGGTGCAGTCGATGGCGGCGACACCGTGAGAGAGCGTGGTAGATACCAGGTCGAAGCCCATATCAACCGCACGGCGAATGTCCTCGATGGTGGCACAATCCGCCATCAGGAGCACACCCTCCTCGTGCAGCGGACGGAAGGTATCCTCGACCGTCTTGCCATCGGGGCGCGGACGATCGGTGGCATCGATCGCCACGATATCGGCACCCGCGGCAACGCAGGCGCGAGCGTGACGCAGCGTCGGCGTGATGTAAACGCCCTCGTGCCCATCCTTCCACAGGCCGATAACAGGAACCTCACAGCGACCCTTAATGGCGGCAATGTCGGCAAGGCCCTGACAGCGAATGGCGGCGGCGCCGCCAAGCTCGCAAGCGCGAGACATTTGAGCCATGGTCTCGGGCGTACGAAGCGGCTCGCCCATATACGCCTGAACGCTCACGACGAGCTTGCCCTTCAGGGATTGAATCAAAGGATCGACGGTCATAAGGCTGCAACCTTTCTCAGAACAGCCTCCCGAGGCGTGTTGTCTCGGGAGGCTCCTACAGCAGATACGTTTACTTCAACGAGGCAAGAAGATGCTCAGCGGCACCGATGAGCGGAGCATCGCCCTCCAGAGAACCGATGAGGATCGGCGTGTCCTGAAGCGGATCGAGCGCCTGGCTGGCATAGCCCTCGTGCACCGAATCCTTCCACGTCTGCGAACGCCAATCGGGACCTTGGTGAATCACGCCGCCCGAAAGCACGATGACCTCAGGGTCCAGGATGTTAGCGAGCGAGCCCAAGCTGGCACCCAACGCAAAGCCGGCATCATGGATGACCTCGGTCGCCTTTGCGTCGCCTGCACGGCACAGGTCGTTCACATCGCGACCGACCGAAGGACGGCTGGGGTCGACACGGCCAAAGCGCTCATCGTACATACGACCAATGGAAGTGCCCGAAGCAACCGACTCCAGATGGCCGGAACGCCCGCAGGCGCAGGGAATGCCGGCGGCAGCCGAGCACTCGATGTGGCCCATATGGCCAGCAGCACCATGGAAGCCCTGCATCACGCGGCCGTTCTCGACATATGCGCCGCCGATGCCCGTACCGATGCCAAGACACAAGACGGAGAACTTGCCCTTGCCGACGCCCCAGCGGGCCTCGCCCAGAGCATGAGCTTGCACGTCGCCTACAACGGCAACGGGAAGACCGAGATCCTCGCGCAGACGCGGCCCCAACTGAACGCCGGACCAGCCGGGCATGATCTCATTGGCATACGCGATGGCGCCCGTCTTGGGATCGACGACGCCGGCGGCACCGATACCGACGCCAAGGACCTCGACATCGGGATTCGCCTCGAGAGCAGCCTTGATGGACGCCTCGATACGCTGGAAGACGGCCTCACCGCCCTCTTGGGCCTCGGTGGGAACCTCAGCTTCAAAGACCGGATGGGGCACGCTGCCATCAGCCGGATACTCCATAATGGCAGTCGCAATCTTAGTTCCGCCGATATCGACAGAGCAGACGTACTTGTTCTCCATGTCGCTCTCCTTCGGAGATAAAAAACAACTATAGGAAATGCGCCGTCAGGCTAGCCGTCACAGCGCAGTAAAGGTTTTCCTGGTGCCCAAGATCGCCGAGAAACCGTGTGGCCATTGACCTAATAGTCATGGCCACACGGTTGAACGGCGAGGTCGGGTGCCTGGGAAAGCTTTACAGGAGGCCGTTGTCCTGGAGGACCTTCCTAATAGCCTCGACGTTCTCGCCGGTCATGGCCTTCACCGGGCGCGGCATGGTCGGGCTGTCGAAGATACCCATGAGGTTCATAGCGGTCTTGAAGGCGCCGACGCCACCGGCATAGCCCTGGACGCCCGAGGTGACATCCCAGATGTGCGAAATCTCATTGAGGCGATCCTGCTCGGCCTTGACGGTAGCCCAGTCACCAGCCTGAGCGGCCTTCCACTGACGAACGTAGCCCTCGGGCTCAACGTTGGCGAGACCCGGGACAGAGCCGTCGGCGCCACCGAGGTAAGCGCCGTCGACAACAACCTCGTGGCCGGTGAGGATGCTCATCGGATGGCCGTTCTTCTCGTTCTCCTGAACGAGGTAGCGGAACGAGATGTCATCACCCGAGGAATCCTTGACGCCAGCAAGGACGCCCTCGGCGCCGAGCTTGGCAAGGAGCTTCCAGGGGAGCTTGGTGTGAACGCAGACGGGGATGTCATAGGCAAAGATGGGCAGGTCAAGCTCCTCGTGCAGGATGCGGAAGTGCTCCTCGACCTCGGTCATGCCCTGCAGGGCATAGAACGGGCAGGTGGCGACGAGGGCATCGGCGCCCAGCTCCTGAGCGACCTTGCCGTGCTCAATCATGCGCTCGGTCTCGGTATCGATGATGCCGACCAGAACAGGCACGCGGTGGTCGACGATGCGGACGGCCTCGGCGATGATCTGGCGACGACGCTCGTCGGTGGAGAAAACGACCTCACCCGAAGAGCCCAAGAAGAACAGGCCATCGACGCCGGCATCGATCATGCGGTTGATGCTGCGCTCAAAGGAGGCAACATCGAGCTGGTGATCTTCGGTATCGGGAACAACGACGGGAGGGATAACGCCGGTGAATTTCTGAGTTGCCACAAGAATCTCCTTAGTTGTCTGGCGGGCGGCCCTATGCCACCCACTCTTGTTGGCAGTGTCCAGGCCGTCTAGGCCAAAGAACACGAGTGGAACGTTTGGTTAAAAAAGTCTACGACTTCGTTTTCGAACGCATTGATGCGCTCGTGAGCGTATTTTGCATAGATGATATGCCTCCGGTCACACTCAAGACCGTTGAATACGGCAAACTGATCCTTGGGATCGCTCACGGTATCCATAAGCGATGTGTCCATGAGCACCGATCCGCGCACCCGAGACGACAGCACCTCGAGGCCGCCAGGAAGCGGATTGGCAACCGCCGTGCGGGCGAGGCCCCGCTCGTCCAGAGCAGAAACCGCCAGCGCGACTCCGCCGCCAAGACCCTCGCCCCATGCAAAGATGCGGTCGGGGTCCATGCCATCAAGATTGCGCGCGACCTCCGCCAACGCGCAGCCCCAACGGACGCGCCTGACAAAAGCAGGCGAGGTAATCCCCTGCCGCAGATCGCTGGGTCCAATCGCCTCATCGTCCAGCGCAAGCACGGCATATCCCATGGCCGCAAACCTCGTCATGTGATGCCATCCCCGCACGGGTCGGTCGATGTCGTGAAACATCAGACATAGCGGCACAAGCTCGGATGCTCGGGCGCGACCGGCAGGCTCGATCAAACGTGCGTGGACCACATCGCCACCAAGCTCAAAGGAAACCTCAGAGTAGCGGGCATACGGATTGGCGAAATCGATCGCCGTAATGGTCAGGCTTTGAATCTCAAGATCCATAGCACATGTCTCCAAATCAGAAACATCTGCCTGAACATCACCGTGCCAGTCCCGATATTCAGCGAGCCTTGACGAAACCGTCCCGGGAATCCCCACAAGGTCGGGGACAATCAGCTCGCCGACATTGCTCTCGCACTTAGACATGAGCCTCCCCTCCCTTGCAGAAAAACGGAATGATCAGATCGTCAAAATCCTGAATCTCCTCGTGGCCAAAGCCTTCAAAGAACTCATGACGCTTTTCACAGGTCAGGTTGTTATAGACCGCAAACTGCGTCGCTGGCGGACAGACGGTATCGGCTGTGCCGGTGCCAAACAGCACGGGGCATTTGACCATAGGGGCAAAGTTCTTGGAATCGAAGTACGCCAGCTTGGCATAGGCTTCGTCGATACGAGTCGAGTCCTCGTCAAACCAGCGAGACCAATAGCGCAGGCCCTCGTAGGCAATGTCGTCGGCATCCAAATCCCAGACCAGGCGGAAATCCGACAGGAAGGGATAGAGGATGGCGGCGCGATTGATAAGCTCGCTGTTAAGTGCACAGGTCGCAATGCCCAAACCGCCGCCCTGCGACGCGCCGTTCACAAACACACGGGCAAGATTGATGCCCTCGAGCTCGCGAACGATGCGACACAGGATGCGAATATCTTGGTGCAAGCGGACATAGTAGAGGTTGGCCGGGTCGCCGTCGATACCGGCGACGATATGGCCCGCGACCGTTGTGCCCTCAAATCCACCAATGTCCTCGGAGGGACCTCCTTGACCGGGGCAGTCGAGGGCGATGAGTGCCATGCCCATGCCCGCAAACGACGCCTGCTCAAACCAGCTGCGGCTTGCACCCGGATATCCATGGAACTGAAGTACCAATGGCACGGGCTCGTCCGAGACGGGTTTAAGGTACTTGGCATGCAGGCGAGCGCCACACATGCCGGTATACCAGAGGTCGAAAAGCTGGCAGGTCACGGCATCTGTGACCGATGCCGTCTCGATCGCATAGTCAAGCCCGACCGCGTCGGCCTCGGCCATGCGATCCTTCCAAAAGAGATCGAAATCTGATGGACGGGGCATGGCGCCTCGATATTCACCAAATTGATGTTGTAGCTCCTGAGCACTTGGCATGGCTCGTGAACCCAACCTTTCGAAATCGCAACGGAGGTGCGCCCGGCAAGGGAACCGGGCGCACGGGAGGGAAAGCGAGGCTACTCGCCGAGCTTGGGATGCAGCAGCGACGGCGCAGCGCCGAGCAGCATCTTGGTGTAGGGGTCCTGGGGGTGCTGGAAGACCTGCTTGGCCTCGCCCTGCTCGACGATCTTGCCGCCATTCATAACGATGATGTCGTCAGAGATATAGCGGACCGTTTGGATGTCATGGCTGATGAACACCATGGCCAGGCCGAGCTCCTTCTTAAGGTCGGTCAGCAGGTTCAGAATCTGCGCGCGGACCGAAACGTCCAGAGCCGAGGTGGGCTCGTCGGCGATGATGGCATCGGGGTTCAGCGACAGGGCACGGGCAATTGCGACGCGCTGGCGCTGGCCGCCCGAAAGCTGGCCGGGAAGAACCTCGGCGGCGGAGCTGGGCAGACCGGTGAGCTCCAAGAGCTCCTTGACGCGCTTCTCCTGCTCGGCCTCGGTACCCAGGTTGTGGACGCGCATGGGGTCGAGCAGTTGCTCGCGAACGACCATGCGGGGGTTGAGTGCCGTGGCCGGGTTCTGGAACACGACCGAGATGACGCGACCCATGTGGCGACGGTCCTCGGCGGTACGCTTGGTAACGTCCTTGCCCTTAAAGTAGACCTTGCCGCTCGTGGGGGCCTGCAGGCCGCACATGACGTTGGCGGTGGTGGACTTACCGCAACCGGACTCGCCGACGATGCCGATCGTCTGACCGGGCATGAGCCTAATCGTTACACCCTGGACGGCGTGAACCAGGTTAGGGTGCAGAATCGAGCCGGTACGGGTCCTAAAGGTGACGTGGACGTCATCAAGGAAGATGATCGGCTCGACGCCGTTGACTGCGGTCTCGCTCATCTACATCACCTCCGCGTGAGGGGTCAAACCATTTGCCTTGAGCACCTCGTCGGGGAGCTCGGAATAGAAGTGCTCGGTGCCGGGCACGCGCTTGAAGACCGGACGGGTGTCCAGGCCAATACGCGGATGGCTCGAGCGGGGCGCGAAGCGATCGCCCTTGGGGAAATCGCGCGGGCTCGGAACGGCGCCGGGCACCTGGTGCAGGCGGCCCGAACCGCTCTCGATGGACAGGACGGAACCCAGAAGACCGCGGGTGTACTCGTGGATCGGGTTGGTGAGCAGCTCCTTGGTGGGCGCCTGCTCGATAACCTGACCGGCGTACATCACCGTGATGTTATGGGCGACCTCGGCGACCAGCGCCAGGTCATGCGAGACGAAGATCATGGCAAAGCCGAGCTTGGCCTGAAGATCGTTGAGCAGCTTGATGACCTGCTTCTGGACGGTAACGTCCAGGGCGGTCGTGGGCTCGTCGCAGATGACCAGCTTGGGGTCGCGGGTAAGGGCCATAGCAATCAGAACGCGCTGACGCTGACCACCGGAAAGCTCGTGCGGATAGCTCTCGAGCGTACGCTTGGGGTCGAGGCCCACGAGCTCCAGGAGCTCCTCGGCGCTACGGGTGCCGCCACGCTTGGTGAGCTGCTTCATCTGGGCAGAGATGAGCATGGAGGGATTGAGCGAGGACAGGGCGTCCTGATAGACCATAGCGATATCGGTACCGCGCAGGCCGAACCACTCCTTCTTACTCATCTTGAGCAGGTCGCGGCCCTCCCAGAGGACCTCGCCGGAAAGGTGCTCATCGTCGTCGGTCAGGCCCATGATGGCCAGCGTGGTGATGGACTTACCGCAACCGGACTCGCCCACCAGGCCCATGGTCTGACCAGGACGGACGTCAAAGTTGACATGGTCGACGACGTTGATATCACCGTGATGCTCAAACTGAATGCAGAAGTCACGGACCGAGAGAATCGGTTCGACAGACTCGTCGGGCACATGGCGATCGTCACGCTTGAGCTCGACATCGCGCAGGGCGCCAAGGCGAGCGGAGAGGGACTGGGCCTGCTCCTTGTAGGCGCGAACGGGGTCGGAGACCAGCAGGTCGGCCTCGCGGCGCTTGGAGGAATCGGTCGGATCCAGGGCGGCGGAGGGAGCAGCGGCCATGGCGTCGGTAATGCCCTCGGAGAGGATGTTGAGCGCCAGGCAGGTGATCATGATGGCCAGGCCCGGGAACAACGCCTGCCACCAACGGCCGGCGAGCACGCCGCCGCGGGCGTCGGCGAGGATGTTGCCCCAGGTAGCGGTGGGCTCCTGGATACCAGCGCCGATGAAGGTCAGCGAAGCCTCGAAGATGATGGCGTCGGCGACTAGGGTAACGGTGAAGACCATGATCGGGGCGATGCAGTTACGCAGAACATGCTTGATTAAAATCCACGGAGCCTTGGCGCCGGAAACGATGACCGCGCGGACATAGTCCTCGCCGTACTCGGACACGATGTTGGCGCGCACGATACGGGCAATCTGCGGAGTGTACATAAAGCCGATGGCGAAGATGATCGACGGCACGGAGTTGCCCAGGATGGAGACGAAGACGGCCGCGAGGGCGATGCCCGGGATGGACATGATGATGTCCAAGATACGCATGATCGTCTCGGAGACGGCCTTGCGCGAAACCGCTGCAAGGGCGCCCACGACCGAGCCGCAGACCAGAGCCATGGCAGTGGCGCCAAAGCCGATAATCAGCGAGTAACGACCACCGTAGAGCATACGCGACAGAATATCGCGACCCTTATCGTCGGTACCGAAGATAAATCCGTTGCCGGGAGCCTGGCGAGCCGTAAAGATCTCGACCGGGCTATAGGGGGCAAGAAGGGGCGCCAGAATCGCAGTCAGGGCGACCAGCACCAGCACGACGGCGGCAATCTTAGAAGACAGCGTCATCTTCTTCCAGCCACCGAGCTTGAGCCCCTTGGAGGCAGCCTTCTCGAGCTGCTCGGTTTGCTTCTCTCGAATCTTTACCATAATCTACACCGTCCTGATGCGCGGGTTGATGAGCAGGTAGAGCATGTCAACCACGATGTTGATGATGATGAAGGCAAGAGCAACGACGATAACGACGCCCTGAACCAGGTTCGCCTCGTTGCCCTGAACGCCCTGCAGAATCGCGGTGCCCATGCCGGGGAGGTTGAAGATAACCTCGATGACGACGGCGCCGCCCATGAGGTAACCGATCTTAAGACCGAGGGTGGTGACCGGGGTGATCAGCGCATTGCGAAGAACGTTGATACCGACGACGACCTTCTCGGGAACGCCGGCACCGCGAGCCATACGGACATAGTCCTTGTCGAGCTCCTCGACCATGGCGGTACGCACGATACGAGTCATCTGGCCCGTCAGCGGAAATGCCAAGGCGATGGCGGGCATAATCATGCGGCCCAGATAACCAGCCGGATTCGTGGTGAAGTGAGGCAGAGCACCCGATGCCGGGAGCACCTTAAGGTAGGAAGAGAACAGCAGGATCAACAGAACGGCAAGCCAGAACGACGGGGTTGCCAAGCCGGCGATGGAAAAGACGCGGATCACTTGGTCCGGCCATTTGTCGCGATACAGTGCCGCGATGACGCCGAGCAAAAACGAAACGACCGCACCGATGGCAAGGCCGATGAAGGTCAGCTGCATCGTGACGGGCAGGGCCGTGGAGATGCGCTTGGCAACGGAGTTGCGAGCAGCACCATAGGTGCCCATGTCGCCATGGATCAAATCGCCCATATAGCGCACGTAGCGCACGGGCCAGGGGTCGTCCAGACCATACTTCTCATGGTACTCGGCAACCGCCTCGGGCGAGGCACCGTCACCCAACGCCGTGTAGGCGGGGTCGGTCTTGGAGAACGACATAAGGAAGAACACCAGGACGGTGACGCCCAATGCCATGATCGGCAGCGCCACAAGACGCCTTCCAATCAAACGTAGCAAGTTGTTCACGTTCTCTCCCCTTTCTTTTGTCGGTAGGACCAACTGGTATATGAGTACGGATACTCATTACAAGACCCGAGCGACATCGAGGTCGCCCGGGTCTTTGTTTCAACTATGAGGATACGGTCCCAACGACCGACATCCTGCATACAGACTCAAGCGAGTCTTACGCCTTGACGGTCGCAACGCCCCTGAAGGACATGCTCGTCGTGCCGATGCCCTTGAAGCCATCGAGGGCCTCGCCGTTGGGCGCAGTGGACGGATCGTCCCAGGAAGCGGAGACGGTCTTGACGTGGACAACGGGGTACAGAACGGCGTTGTCGGCAATGATGTCGAAGCACTCGTTCCACTTCTTCTGCTGCTCGTCGCCCTCGGCGGCAAGAGCCTCGTCCATGAGACTGTGGAGCTTCTGCCACTCAGCGGACTCCTTCCACGGGCAACGGGTCTGCATCCAGACGTTGTCGCCGTACCACCAGTTGAGCAGCAGGTCGGGGTCGGCGCCGAAGCAGGAAGGATCGCCAGGGGCAAGGAGGATATCGTAGGCCTCGCCGCCGTCGATGGCAGCGTAGGTGGCCGGCGAGGTATCGGTCTGGATGGTCACATCGAAGCCGAGAGCGTCGAGGTCGTTCTTGACCTGGGCGGCCATGCCCTTAATCTGCTCGTTGTCGGTGGTGCGCAGGGTGATGGCACCCGGGGTGATGCCAGACTCCTCGATGAGCTTCTTAGCCTTCTTGGCGTCGGTCTTGTACACCGTGGAAGCCTCATGATAGTTGGTGAAGCTCTTGGGCAGGTAGCAGCTGGCAGCGGTGGCAAGGCCGGCGAAGGTGTTGCTGACCATCTTCTCGGTGTCGAGCGCATACATGACAGCCTGACGGACCTTGACGTTGTTCCAAGGCTCCTTGGCGACGTTGAACATGATGAAGCGGGTGCCGAAACCCTGAACGTTATCGATCTTGCAGCCGGCGCTCTCGAGCTGGTCGACGGCGTCAGCGGTAACGAGCTCCATAACGAGCGTGGAGCCCTCCTGCTGAGCGGTAACGCGAGCGGTGGGGTCGGTCAGGATGCTGTACTGGATCTTCTTATCCTCAGCAGCATACTCACCGTTGTACTCGGGGTTGGGAACCAGGGTGATCTCGGTATCGGAGATAGAGTCGTACATCCAGGGGCCGGAGCCGATCGGCTGCTTGGCGCGATCCTCCTCGGTCTGGGTGGCCGGGGTAACGCGGACGATGGCCAGACGATCCTTGAGCAGGGAGAAGTTGGGGACCTTGGTCTTGACCGTCACGGTGCTGGCGTCCTTGGCCTCGATGGACTCGAAGGGCTGGAAGAACGGAGCATAGGTAGCGGAAGCGGCGCAAGCGGTGTAGGAGGCAACGACATCGTCAGCGGTGACCTCGGTGCCATCGGAAAACTTGGCGCCCTTGCGGATGGTGACCTCGAAAGTGGTGTCGTCCACAGACTTGGGATCGTCGGTGGCGAGCTCGTTGAAGGTGCTGTAGTCGTGGTAATCGATGCCGTAGAGGCCCTCGACGACGTGCCAGTTAGCACCCAGGCCCACAGCGGAGCCGGTGCTGGCGGGATCGAAGCTGGACGGAGCGTAAGCGGAACCAGCGGTGATCACGCCGCCGCCACGGTTGGCGGAATCGGTGGAACCGGAAGCGGAACCCTCGTCGTTGGAGCTGCCACCGCAGCCGGTGAGACCAAGCCCTGCGACAGCAGCGACGCTGCCGGTGAGGCCGAGGAACGAACGCCTGGACATACCCTTGTTGATGATGGCCATGTCTTCTCCTATCAATAGAGAATCTTACCCGGGAGCACCTAGACGTGCCCCCGCGCAACTTGCGGACGATATATACCTTACCTACCGACGAACCCAACTGAGGTGCCGCGCTCGGCGACCGATACATACATACGCTTGAACGGTATTTACTACCGTTCACCGAATTCATTGACAAACGATTCGCCAGACAGTATGTATCGACGAGGTGAGATATCAGTCTTCATCAACCCGCAGGATAGCAGGGTTGTTCACCATGGCTAGTCAAACGTTTTAGCGTTAATTAAACCCGAAATCGGCTGGTAATCGCCGTGAAATAAATGATTGAAAATCACGCAATCATGTATATCAGTTGTTTAGAGGCGTGTTTAGTTTTCGGATTGCTTTGCCGCCGCCTCGGCGCGCTCGGCATTCCATGCAACGAGCGCCTCGTGAACCGCTTTGGCGACATCGGCAGGAATGCCTCGAACTTCCGCGATCTCTTGCTCGCTCGCCGCGCGCAAACGCTTCATCGAGCCAAAATGGCGCATAAGGGCACGTTTTCTGGTGGGTCCCACGCCTGGAACGTCATCGAGTACCGAAACCGTCATGGCTTTATCGCGCAATTCGCGATGGAACGTGATGGCAAAACGGTGCGATTCATCGCGCACCTGTTTAATTAGATAGAGCGACGCGGACCCGGTCGGCAGCACGACTGGAGTCTCGTCCCAAGGCACGAAAACCTCCTCATCGGCCTTTGCCAAGCCACAAACTGGTATATCGAGCCCAAGAGCCTCAAGTTGCTTGATCGCAGCGGTCAATTGCGGCTTACCGCCATCGACAACGAGCAAATCGGGGCGCGAGCCAAAGCGCTCGTCGGTCATACGCTCGGGAGCATAACGTCGTCCCAAAACCTCGGACATCGACACGAAGTCGTTTGCCTCGTCCAATTCGGCCTGAATTTTAAAACGACGATACTGACTCTTGTCGGCGCGCCCGTTGGTAAACACCACCATCGAGGCGACCGTGAAGGTGCCATGCAGTGTAGAGATATCGAAGCACTCGATACGCAACGGCGGCGATGGCAGCGCCAACGCACTTTCGAGCTCCAGGAGCGCTTGATTGGTGCGGTCGTCAGCGTACCCCGTTCGCATCATGTAGCGCATGAGAGCATGGCGCGCATTTTTGGATGCCATATCGAGCAGACGGTGCTTTTCGCCACGCTGCGGCCTATGGAGATGGCAGGAACGCTCACGCTTGCCCGCAAGCCACTCCCCCAGCGCCTCCGCATCCTCAAGCTCGACGGAAAGGTTGACCTCAGCTGGAATATCAGCCGTCTCGTCGTAATAGCGCTTAAGAAAGCCCGACTGGAGCTCTTCCTCGTCAACATCAAGACCCTTGTCGAGAATGAACTCGCAGGTGCGAACTGTTCGGCCCTCGCGAACGACGAAGACGCAAGCGGCGGAGATGGTCTCCTCGCGATAGAAACCGATGACATCTATATCGACACTGGAGGGAAAAACGACTTGCTGACGATCGTCCAGACCCCTGATGACCTCCAAACGACGTTTGACGCGTGCCGCGCGCTCAAAGTCGAGCGCCTCAGCGGCATCCGTCATCTCGGAGGTCAGCTCATCGACGACATCCTTGCGATGGCCCGACAAAAAGCGCTCGACACGCTTGACGTTCTTGGCATAGTCTGCCGGGGAAATCACGCCGACACACGCACCCGGGCCGCGCCCGACATGGTAGTCAAAGCAGGGGCGCCCGTTTTGCGCGCAAATCATATTGACGATGTCTTCCTCGCCCTTGTGGGACTCGACGATACGGCGACAACGACGCCACTCCGCACAGGATGCGGAGCAGATGGGGATAACCTTGCGCAGCGTATCTATCGTCTCACGTGCCGCGCGGCTATCGGTATAAGGTCCAAAATAGCGCGTTCCCGGCTTATGACGCTCACGCGTGTATTTGATAGCGGGATACAGGTCGCCCTTTGTAATGGCGATAAAGGGGTAGCTCTTGTCATCCTTGAGGTCGACGTTAAAGTACGGATGGTACTGACCAATCAAATTGCGCTCGAGCACCAACGCCTCGTGCTCGGTCTCCACCACGATATAGTCAAAGCTCGCCACCAGCTGCATCATCAGCGGGATCTTCTGGCGCTCGTCCTGCAGCGTCACGTACTGACGCATACGGGCGCGCAGGTTTTTCGCCTTGCCCACGTAGATGACATCGCCCTTGGCGTCTTTCCAAAGGTAGCAGCCGGGCTGCGTGGGAACGCGCGAAACCTGCTCGGCAAGCGTTGGAATGTTGTCGTGACCGGCCACGCGCACCTACTTGCGACGAATCAGCGCCGAGACCTCGGGCATCTTAAGGACGACGGCAAGGCCAAAGGTAACAGCAAGCGAGACGACACCCGCAACGCAAACGTAGCCAAGAGTAATCAGAATCGAGCCGCCAAGTGCCCCGACAAAGTGCTCAAGCGCCCACATGACGCCGGCGCCTGCGGCAGCACCCAGGCCACCGAGCAAAAGGCCAAAGAAACCGCCATGCAGGATAGATTTAACCTGAAGACCACGCAGACGACGACGCAGCCACCACAGCGAGCAACCGACCAAGATCACGTAGTCGACGACATACGAAAGCGCGATTGCCGGCATACCGAAGCCCAGCACAACGCCAAACAGCAGAACCGAGCCGGCCTGGCCGATGGCGGAATACAGACAATAGCGGCTATAGGGCTTCATGTCGAGCAAGGCAGAGAAGCTCTTCTGCATCAGCACGACCACGCCGTAGAGCGGCAGGGAAAGTGCCAGGTAGATAAGGAACTCCGACACCAGCGCCACACCGGACTCATCGAACTTGCCAGCGCAGTAGATCATGTTGAGCGGACGCGCGAAGACAATCAGGTACAGCGCGAATGGAATCAGGAAGAACAGCATCTGGGCGACGCCACGCGAAATGCCCGTGCGGACGCTGTCGTAATCCTTCTCCTGTGCGTCGTGAGAGAGCTCGGTATAGAGCGCCGTCGAAAGCGAGGCGGCAATCAGCGCGTAGGGCAGCGTGTACCACAGGCGCGCATAGGCGATGACGGAAGGACCAGTCTCGGGCTGGACCACCAGCGCAGCAGCGTTGGTGATAGAAGTCGAGACAAACATGCACACCGTGGCGAGCAGCGTCGGGATACCGAGCGCAATCGTCTGGCGCAGTGCGGGGTCCTTAAAGTCGATATGGATATGGGGATGCACGCCGTGCTTGCCAAGCGCGGGGATCTGACATGCCATCTGAACAAAGACACCGAGGGTCGTACCGGCCGCAATCAAGATGATGCCGGCACGTTCGCCAAACTGTGCGGACACGGGCGCAAAGCCCATAAAGCTCGCAATGACGATCACATTGTTGAGGACCGGGGCAAACGTCGACCAGAAGTAGTCGCGGTGTGCGTTGAGGACGCCCGAAAACACCGAGCCCAAACCATAAAACAGAATCTGGATGGCAAAGAAACGGAACATGAACGCAGCGGTATCCATGCTGCCGCCGTCACCCGAAAGGAACGATTGCGTCCAGATAAAGCCCGGGGCGAACACGGTCCCCAGCAACGAAATGCCACCCAGCACCAATAGCAGAATACCGAGCAGGTTGCCCACGTACTCGTTAGAGGCCTCGCGACCCTGCTCACGCCTCACGCCCATGTACACGGGCAAAAACGCCGTCACGAGCATGCCGCCCATCACGAGTTCGTAGAGCATATTGGGCAGGTTGTTGGCGACCTGATAGGAAGACGAGAGCAGCGACATGCCGATAGCGGCCGCCATTGCCCACGTGCGGATAAAACCGGTGACGCGAGACACGATGGTCAGGATGGTCATAAGCCCGGCGGAACGACCAACCGTGGAGTAGTCCGACGAGCCCATGTCGTCAGTGTCGTCTCGCGACGAAGAAGCTTCGGATGAGGGTGTCTGAGGCGCAGATTCTTTTGCAAAATGAGCTCCGCACTTCAATTCTTCCTGCGGCATCGCTCAGTCCTCTCTCGTAATCGGGGCGACCGTCGCCCCGCAAAATGCAATTAAATCATCAGGTGCAAGCTCAAGCTGATAACCACGCTTGCCTCCCGAAATAAAAATGGTATCCCAAAGGACACATGTCTCATCAATGAGCGTCCGGTAGCGTTTTTTCATACCGACCGGACTGCAGCCGCCGCGAACGTAGCCAGTCGCCGCAAGCAAATCCTTCACATGCATCATGGCCAAGGACTTCTCCCCCGCGGCACGCGCGGCGGACTTTAGATCGAGCTCGTCGGCAACAGGGATGCAGCACACGACGTGGTCGTTGGACGGCGTCACGCAGACCAAGGTCTTAAATCCTTGTCCGGGCTCCTCGCCAAGCTGCTCCGAAATCGCGACCCCCAGGCCCGCCGACTCATCACCATCGTCTTCGTACGTATGTAGAACATAGGAAATGCCGGCGCTTTCCAGCTCGCGCATCGCATTGGTTTTTGGCGTCTTTACAGCCTTTGCCATGGCATATCCTTTCCCTCGCATTCGGACGCAAGGATTAAGTATATGTCCAATTCGGCTGCATACGTCACTTCGACACAGCAAGCGCCATCGAATCACAAGGAGTCGATGGCGCCCATAAACTGAATCGCCTATTTATTGAGCATCAAGTTGAGCCTGACGCTCCCGGTCACGCCTGAGCAACGGCGCCAAAAACTTGCCCGTATAACTCTGCGGACAGTCCGCAACCTGCTCCGGTGTGCCCGAAACCACGACGGTTCCGCCGCCGTTACCGCCCTCGGGGCCCATATCGATCAGGCGGTCGGCAACCTTGATGACATCAAGGTTGTGTTCAATCACCAGCACCGTGTTGCCCGCATCGACCAAGCGCTGCAGCACATCGAGCAGCTGGCGGACGTCCTCAAAATGAAGGCCGGTCGTCGGCTCATCCAAAATATAGAACGTCTTGCCCGTCTGGCGTCGATGAAGCTCCTTGGCGAGCTTCACACGCTGCGCCTCGCCGCCCGAGAGCGTCGTAGCGGGCTGGCCCAGGCTCACGTAGCCCAAGCCTACATCGTACAGCGTCTGGAGCTTGCGCTTAATCTGCGGGATATTCCCAAAGAAGGCCAGTGCCTCGGTGACGCTCATGTCGAGCACGTCCGAGATGGTCTTACCACGGTAGGTGACCTCAAGCGTCTCGCGGTTATAGCGTTTGCCGCCGCAGACCTCACAGGGGACATAGATATCGGGAAGGAAGTGCATCTCGATCTTAATTTGTCCGTCGCCCTTGCATGCTTCGCAGCGACCGCCGCTCACGTTAAAGGAGAAACGTCCCGGCGAGTAGCCGCGCGCCTTCGACTCCGGCGTACTCGCAAACAGCGCGCGAAGATCATCCCACAGGCCAATGTACGTAGCAGGGTTGGAACGCGGCGTGCGGCCAATCGGCGACTGGTCGATATCGATAACCTTATCGATACACTCGATGCACTCGATTTTCTTATACGGACCCACAGGGCGCGTCGAACGGTGAATGGCATTCGTAAGGGCAGGTGCGATAGTGTCGGTAACCAGGGAGCTCTTACCCGATCCCGACACGCCGGTAACGACCGTAAGCGTACCAAACTCGATCTTGGCGGTAACGTTTTTGAGGTTGTTGGCGCGGGCGCCCGTGATCTTAAGGCAGCCGCGACCGGGCTTGCGGCGCTCATCGGGAACCCGGATCATTCGTTTGCCGGTCAGATAAGCGCCCGTCATCGACTCGGGACACGCCATGATATCGGCAGGCGTTCCCGCCGCGACTACGTGTCCGCCGTTCACGCCCGCGCCGGGGCCCATGTCGATCACATAGTCGGCAGCACGAATCGTATCCTCATCATGCTCGACGACGATGACGGTATTGCCGATATCGCGTAGGCGCTCAAGCGTCTTGATCAGGCGCTCGTTATCGCGCTGATGGAGGCCAATCGATGGCTCGTCCAAAATGTACAGGACACCCATGAGGCCGGCGCCGATCTGCGTTGCCAGGCGAATGCGCTGGGCCTCGCCTCCGGAAAGCGTCGCCGAGGCACGATCGAGGGTCAGATAGTCGAGTCCGACATCGACCAGAAAACGCAGGCGCTCCAGGATTTCCTTGACGATGCGTCCGCCGATAAACTGTTGGCGCTCGGTGAGTTCCAGGCCCTCAAAAAACTCGAGCGACTCACGGCACGACAGACAACAAACCTCGTAAATGGACTTGCCGCCCACGGTGACGGCGAGCATCTCGGGGCGCAAACGAGCGCCGTGGCAGCTCGAGCACGGCTCCTCGCGGATGTACTTCTCCAAGCGCGCCTTGGTGTTCTCATTCGTCGTCTCGGTATAGCGCTCGTACAGGATATTGCGCACACCCGAGAACTTGGTGTCCCACTGGCTGCGGCGCCCATCGAGCTTTTGATAGTCGACCGAAATCTTCTGGTCGCCCATGCCGTCTAAAAACGCACGACACACCCGCGGAGGCAGATCCTCCCACGGCGTATCGACGCTCACCTTAAAGTGTTTGCAGACCGCAGCGAAAATCTGCGGATAGTAGTTAGAGTTGCCAAACAGGCTGCCAAAGACCCCGTCGGCGATCGACTTCGAGGGGTCTTCGATTAGGGCCTCGGCATCGACCGTCTTCTTAAAGCCCAGGCCATCGCACTCGGGGCACGCGCCATAGGGCGCGTTGAACGAGAAATCACGCGGCTGCAGGTCATCGATGGAGTGTCCATGCTCCGGGCACGCTAACGCCAGCGAATACTCCAGCAACTCGCCTTCGGTCCCCTCGGGAGCGTCGCGGTCGGGCAGCAAGTATACGTTCACATTGCCGTGCGCCAGCGCAGTCGCCTGTTCAACGGACTCGGCAATACGGCCCAGCGAGTTCTCGCGAATCACGATGCGGTCGACCACGACCTCGATATCGTGCTTGAATTTCTTATCCAAATCGATAGGGGCATCAAGCGAGCGAACCTCGCCGTCGACACGCACGCGGCTAAAGCCCTCGGCGCGAAGGTCCTCAAACAGCTTGGTGTACTCGCCTTTTCGCCCGCGCACCACCGGTGCCAGCACAAACGCGCGGCGGCCCTCCCCCGCCGCCAGGACCTTATCGGCGACCTGGTCGGTCGTCTGGCGCTCAATGACGCGGCCGCATTCGGGACAGTGCGGGGTGCCCACACGGGCGAACAGCAGACGCAGATAGTCATAAATCTCGGTTACGGTGCCAACCGTCGAGCGAGGGTTTTTAGATGTCGTCTTTTGGTCGATCGACACCGCCGGCGAAAGGCCGTCGATTGAATCCAAGTCGGGTTTGTCCATCTGGCCCAAGAACTGGCGCGCATAACTCGAAAGGCTCTCGACGTATCGACGCTGGCCCTCGGCATAGATAGTGTCGAATGCCAGCGAACTCTTGCCCGAGCCAGAAAGACCGGTAATGACCACGAGTTGGTCACGCGGAATGGAAACATCGATATCACGGAGGTTGTGCTCACGAGCGCCGCGAATAACGATAGAGGAATCAGACATGGAAGCTCCTTGCCTCCTATTGCATCGAATCATACTGCCGATGAGTTTAGCGCACTCGACGCGCACAGATGTTCGTAATACAAGATTCGCAGACCTTTAGCTTTGCGTATCGGGCGCTTTGTTTCTCGAAATGCCGTGGAAAGGTTACAGTAATCTAATACTGAACTTAATTTGCTGTACCAGAGGAACGTCCATGACCGAAGATATCCCCCTTGAAATCACTTCGAGCGACATGGCCAATCTGCCCATATTCATCGCCGTCCTTATCGTGGCCGCCGTCGTCGTGCGCGTGTATTTTTCAATCAAACGCAACGAAAAGCCACCCATTGCCCGCGTCTTTTGGTGCGCGACGCTCCTCATCCCGCTCGGCGTGGTAGCTGCATGGATTACGAATCAATCGCTCGTAAATGAGGGCAGCTCCCTATGGGTCCTTTCTTATTCGGCGCTCGGTGCTGCCGCCGTCATGCTTCTTGTCGAGCCCTTGGTTTCGGGACTTATCGACCAAACCGACCTTGCGACGGGAACGGTTGCCTGTATTTGCCGCGACATCCTTGTCATCGCCGCTGTTTCAGCGCTCTCGTTCGTTTCAATCGAAATTGCCTGCAACGAAACGTTCTATCGCATTCCCGCCAACTCATTCGGGTTTTCCGTCGGGTTGCTCGCGACGGTTCTGCTCTCCCTTTATTTGCTGGGACAGCGTCATGGAGGCGTCATGGTCCTCGTGCCCGTCGTCTGTTGCGTCCTTGGCATTGCCGAGCACTTCGTCATAACGTTTAAAGGCGAAGCCATCCTGCCAAGCGATATCTTGGCCCTTGGCACCGCAATGGAAGTGAGCGAGGGATACGAGTTTACCTTTACCGCCGGAATCGTAACCTCTCTCGCCCTGCTGGAGATTTCCCTGGGGCTTCTTTCGCTCATCCGACCGCGAAAGCTCCGTACGCCCACCCATGTCTTCCCCGCTATCGCCGCTAACCTCTGTGCTTTTCTGCTAGTGACCGTTGTGGGGCTCTCAGGCTTTTCCAACATCGACTTGGAGCAGGCGCTGGATTTTGGATTTGACCGTTGGCAGCCCATCACCACGTATGCGTCTCAGGGTTTTATCACTTCGTTCACCGAAATGGTCAACGAGTTGCCCATTGAGAAGCCCGAAGACTATACGCCCGATGAGGCGCAGAGCATCGAGCAGGAGCTCGCCGCCGTCTACGACAGCACATATGGCTCGAGCGAACAGCGCGCGGCGGCCGTTGCCCAGTTCAATGAAATCAAGCCGACGATTGTTGCCGTCATGAACGAGAGTTTTAGCGACCTTTCGTGCTTTGAGCAGCTCCAGGCGGCCGGGTACTTCGGCCCCGCATTCTACAACTCGCTTCCCGACACACTTGTTCGCGGCACCATGCTCGCTTCGGTCGCCGGTGGCGGAACGGCGAACTCCGAATTCGAATTTTTGACCGGAGCGACAACGGCCTTTGTCGGATTAGGCAAGATCCCCTATCAGCTGTATCAGATGAATGGCGTAAACAGCCTGGCAAAGGACCTTAAAGAGCTTGGGTATACCACTACCGCTATGCACCCGCAAAACCCCGTCAACTACCATCGAGATAAAATCTATCAGCAGCTGGGCTTTGGAGACTTTCTTTCAATCGGCGATTTCGAAGGTGCGCCCTATTACCATGCCGGCGTATGCGACTACGCCACCTACGACAAGATACTCGACCTGCTTAGAACCGACGAAGCGCCGCAGTTCATCTTTGACGTCACGATGCAAAATCACGGCGGCTACGACGATGGCACCGTTCCCGCCGAAGAGCTGACAAACTATTGGGTCGAGGGAGCCAGCGAAGGCGCCAACAGCGCGCTCAACACCTATCTCACCTGCATCAACGCATCCGACCGGGACCTCGAGTACTTTATCAACGAGCTCCGCAACATCGGCAGACCGGTTGTTCTTGTCTTTTTTGGCGACCATCAGCCGAGCGCCGCAACGACTCTCAACGACGGGCTGTACCCTCAGGAAGATACGGCAAGCCACGCTTTCCGTATCTATCAGTCGACATATCTCGTCTGGGCTAACTATGAGATCGCCGGCAATACCGAGCTCAACGTCTACGACACCGTCGGGGCAAACGAGATTGCAGCCATTACCCTTAATAAGATCGGCGCCCCGCTCACCAATTACCAAAAGGCCCTGCTTGCGACAAGGTCAGATGTGCCCACCATCAATGTCGCCGGCTATCTCGGTGCCGACGGGCTGCGCTACGACTTGGAATCGGAAGACAGCCCCTACGCCTCGACGATCGACAAGCTGCAGCGCATGCAATACCTCGAGTTCGCCAGCAAAGTTCAGTAAGCCCGCCCATTCGCTTGGGCCCATCGTATTGCAAGCACGCTCGGCCCAAACGCATCGCAAATGACTCCCGCTCGCAAACGAGGGTACAATGACGCTCGTGTCACATCGCGGGGCCCCGGCCCCAGCATATACAAAGGAGTCATACATGGGTTGCGAACACGCACAGGCCGCCGGCGGACAAACGTCGCCGTCGCAATTTGAGGAGAACACGCTGTCCGAGGTCAAGCGCGTCATCGCCGTGCTTTCCGGCAAGGGCGGTGTCGGCAAGTCATTTGTCACCGGTGCCATCGCCACCGAGCTTGCCCGTCACGGCCACAAGGTCGGCGTCCTCGATGCCGACATCACCGGTCCCTCTATCCCCAAGATGTTCGGTATGAGTGGACGCCACGTCCATGCCCTTGGCAACCTTATGCTGCCCGAAATCTCCGAGCACGGCGTCAAGGTCATGAGCTCCAACCTGCTGCTCCAAAACGAGACCGACCCCGTCCTTTGGCGCGGTCCGGTCATCGCAGGCGCCATTAGGCAGTTCTGGAGCGAGACCTCGTGGGGCCCCATCGACTACCTGCTGGTCGACATGCCTCCGGGAACAGGCGACGTCGCGCTCACCGTCTTCCAGTCGCTGCCCGTCGACGGCATCGTCATCGTCACGAGCCCGCAGGATCTGGTCTCGATGATCGTCGCCAAGGCGGTCAACATGGCCGAGAAGATGAACGTCCCCATTCTGGGCATTGTCGAGAACATGAGCTATATTGAGTGCCCCGACTGCGGCAAGAAGATCGAGGTCTTTGGCAAGAGCAAGCTCCCCGAGGTCGCAGAGCGCTATAACCTCGACATCTTGGGGCAGCTTCCCATTAATCCGGCACTCGCCGAGGCCTGCGATAAGGGCGAGGTCGAGACCGCGCTGCCCGATGGCATGTTGCCCAAGGCAGTCTCTGCCGTCGAGGCTATTACCCCGCACGAGACCGACGAGGCCTAAGTGAACGCGAGCGCCTTCTATGACGTCCTGGTAATCGGCGGCGGGGCTTCAGGCCTCGCCGCCGCCATTACGGCCGCACGCGTTGGCAAAAGCGTCTGCATCGTTGAGCGCGATGTCGCCTGCGGCCTTAAGCTCCTTGCGACCGGTAACGGCCGCTGCAACCTCTCCAACGAATCGATCGATCCTCAGCGGTATAACCACCCAGCATTCGTCACATCCGTCATGGGCCCCCAGCCCGAACAAGAGCTTATGGGTTTCTTCTCCTCGCTGGGTATCATGACAACCTCCGAGGAAGGCCGGCTGTACCCGCGCTCCCTTCGCGCCGAATCGGTGCGCGACGCGCTTCTCAACGTTTGCGACCGCCTAGGTATCACCTTAATCTGCGGAGCCTACGTTGCCTCGGCGCACAAAGCTTCCGAAGGCTGGGCACTCCAAATAGACCGTCCAGCGCGGGCGCTCAAGGCAAAAAAGCACGACGACCGAAAATCGGAGCTCCGCTCGCTTCGGAAAGCGCTCGCTGATGTCCCTCGCAAGAACGTGGCCCTGCAGGCACATGCCGTAATTATCGCCACGGGCGGCAACCCCACCGGTATCGCCGATACGTTTCGCCTCCCCCTCACTTCGCTGCGCCCCATCCTCTGCCCCGTATCGGCAACGGTCTTTGGCGATCGGGCGGCGCTCAAGACGTTGGATGGCCTGCGCGTCCGCGCCCGCTTGACGCTCGCCCGCAATCATAATGAGCTCTGGCACGAAGACGGTGAAGTGCTGTTTCGAACCTTCGGTATCTCGGGCGTCGCTGTCTTCAACCTCTCTCGTCGTATCCAGCACGGCGATACGATCCTGCTCGACGTTTTCCCCGACCTCTCCAAAGACGAGTTGCTCGATACGCTCAACCGGCGCGTTGAGCTGCTCGGCGGCTTTTCGCCCCGCGATCCCCGTTGGCTCGACGGCATGCTCGCCCCGCAACTCTCCCGCGTCGTCTGCACAGCGTTCGAGCAGTGCCATCCAGGCTCCAACGATGTCATCCACCTGGTCTCGATCCTCAAGCACTTTAAGTTGCTCGTCAAGGGAACAGCCGAGGAGCGCTCAGCGCAGGTCACGCGTGGTGGCGTATCTGTCGAGAGCATCTCAACACCCAGCCTACGCGCGCGCAGCGTTGTCGACGCCCCGCTTTACGTCTGCGGTGAAGCGCTCGACATCGACGCCGATTGCGGAGGCTTTAACCTTGCGTGGGCCTGGATCTCGGGCATTCGCGCTGCAAGCAGCCTGTAGCCGCGCAGTCTATAATCAAAAACGCATTCGGGCCGTCTGGGATACCGGACGGCCTCTTTCTTGCCTCTAAGGAGACCTCGATGATCGAAATCACCCAAGTCAACGCGTCGCTCGATGAAGCCGACGATGAAAATGCCTGTCTCATTGTTGGCAAGCGAGTCGCCAAGCGCGTCCTACGTTGCAAGGACTCCGAGATCAAGTCCATCGAGCTCCACCGCAAGTCAATCGACGCTCGCAAAAAACGAGACGTCCATTTTATCCTGAGCTTTCGTGTTGAGCTGACTAGTCCCCACCTCGAGCGAGAAGCGGTCGACAGCGTTGCCGAGCGTGACCGCTCGCGCGTACGCGCGATAGAAGACGATGAGCCTTCATTCCCCTCCTCCGCCTCCGACGTACCTCAAGAACGCCCTGTCGTTGTCGGCGCCGGATGCGCCGGCCTTTTCGCTGCGCTTACGCTCGCCGAAGCAGGTCTTAAGCCCTTGCTCATCGAGCGCGGCGACCCGGCATTTCGCCGCTCGCAGGCGATCGACCTCTTTCTAAAGGAGCGCATCCTCGACCCCGAGAGCAATATCCAGTTTGGCCTGGGCGGCGCGGGGACCTTCTCGGACGGCAAGCTCAATACGGGAACCAAAAATCCCGCCCATCGCCTTATCCTCGAAACCTTCGTCGAGGCGGGTGCGCCCCGCGATATTCTGTGGGATGCCAAGCCGCACATTGGCTCCGACATCCTTCCCACGGTCGTCACCGCTATATCCCAGCGCATCGAGCAGCTCGGAGGTGTCGTCCGTTATCGAACGAAGCTCGTCGACATTCGCATCGACGCGTCTGGCGCCATCACCGGTATTGATGTCCAATCGTCCCAAGACACCGCTTGCGAGCCAATCGAGACAAAGCACCTCATCCTCGCCTGCGGGCATTCTGCTCGCGATATTTTTGAGCTCCTTAAGGACCACAACGTGGTCCTCGCACAAAAGACCTTTGCCATGGGCGTTCGCATCGAGCATCCGCAGCGCGACATCGACCGAGCCCAATTCGGAGCCTCGGCGGGACATCCTGCCCTCGGAGCAGCCCCCTACAAGCTCGTCGCCCATCTTCCCAACGGCCGCAGCGTGTTCTCGTTTTGCATGTGTCCCGGCGGGCAGGTTGTCGCCGCCTCTTCCGAGCAGGGCCACTTGTGCGTCAACGGCGCCAGTCTCAATGCCCGCGACGGACGCAACGCAAATGCCGCCCTGCTCGTTAACGTCACGCCTGAGGACCTTCCCAACGATGACCCACTCGCCGGCATCGAGCTCCAGCGCGCCTGCGAGGCGGCCGCCTACCGCCTGGGCGGTTCCAACTGGAACGCACCGGCACAGCTCGTCGGAGATTTCCTCGCAGGACGCGCCAGCAAGGCGCCCGGAAAGGTAAAGCCCACCTATCCGCTCGGTGTGACCTGGACGGCAATTGACGAAGCCCTGCCGCAGCATATCGTCGAGTCGCTCCGCCTGGGACTTCCCCTACTTGGAAAAAAGCTACGAGGCTACGACCGCTCCGATGCTGTCCTTACCGGCGTGGAGACTCGCTCGAGCTCACCGGTCACCGTCACCCGAGACCGAACATGCCATGCCGTGTCGACCCCGGGCCTCTACCCTTGCGGTGAGGGAGCTGGATATGCCGGCGGCATCATGAGCGCCGCCACCGACGGCATCCGTTGTGCCGAAGCCCTGATCGCAGACCTCTAACGCACGAATTCCAGCGCGCAAAAGACGCATGCCCCGAGCTCCGCAGGGAACTCGGGGCATGTTCGCTATTTCTTAAACCGTGCACCCTGGCGTTTTCTGCCCGATGCGAACGTGGAACCCTTGCGAGCCTGCGAACGTAAGCGCTCGATCGTCTCGTCCTCAGACGCACCCTCGAGCATCGCCCGAATCTGAACGACGGCATCGCGCAGGCGCGCCGCCTCCTCAAAGTCCATGGCGGCAGAAGCGTTACGCATATCCTCTTCCATGGTTTCGACGATCCGCACGAGCTCGTCATGCGGCAGTTCTTCCAACTGCTCCGCAAGTGTCTGCTCGGGCGCCACCGTTTCCGGCACGCCACCCTCGCCCGACTCATCGGGCGTATAGAATGCGCCATGGCCAAGAGAGTCGCCCTTCGAGCGTCCCTTGGAACCCACGGTTTTTTCGGCCTCGGCAATAAAACTTGAGATGTCGTTGATGGCCTTGCGCACCGTCTTGGGCACAATGCCATGCTCTTCGTTATATGCCATCTGAATCTCGCGACGGCGCTGCGTCTCCTCGATGGCCTCTTTCATCGAATCGGTCACAACGTCAGCATACATGATGACTTCGCCATCGGCGTTACGGGCCGCGCGGCCAATCGTCTGAATCAGCGAACGGCGGTTGCGCAAGAAGCCTTCCTTATCGGCATCGAGAATTGCCACCAGTGAGACCTCGGGAAGATCCAAGCCCTCGCGAAGCAGGTTGATGCCAACGAGAACATCGATCTTGCCCTCGCGCAGCGTTCGCAGGATCTCGACACGGTCCATTGTCGCCGTATCAGAATGCATGTAATTGACCTTAATGCCCGCATCAAGCAGATGGTCGGTCAGGTCCTCGGCCATGCGCTTGGTCAACGTGGTCACCAGCACGCGCTCCTTGCGGGCAACGCGCTCGCGAATCTCGTCCTCAAGATCGTCAATCTGACCGCGAACCGGACGCACATCGATCTTGGGATCGAGCAGGCCGGTCGGACGAATAATCTGCTCAACATCGTTCTGGCTCACCCGCAGCTCGTAGTCGCCCGGCGTGGCCGAAACGTAGATGAACTGGGGGATCCTTGCCTCAAACTCATCGAAACGAAGCGGGCGGTTATCGAGTGCCGAAGGAAGGCGAAAACCGTGTTCCACCAGCGTCACCTTACGCGAGCGGTCACCTTCGTGCATGCCGCGAATCTGCGGCACCGTCACATGGCTCTCATCGATGATGCAGAGCATGTCCTTAGGGAAGTAATCGATCAGGGTAAACGGCGGCTCGCCCGGTTTTCGACCGTCCAGATGACGCGAGTAGTTCTCGATACCGTTACAAAAACCCATGGTCTCGAGCATCTCGAGATCATAGTCGGTGCGCTGCTGCAGACGCTGTGCCTCGAGCAACTTGTCGGTCGCCTTGAGCTCGGCCACACGCTTCTCGCACTCTTCACTGATTGATTTCAGAGCCGCCTTGACCTTCGGCTTCTCGGTCACGTAGTGCGATGCCGGCCATACGGGGATGGCCTCGTACTCACGAAGCATCTCACCGGTAACCTCATCGATCTCGGCAATAAGCTCAACCTCGTCGCCAAAGAACTCAAACCGCAACGGATGCTCGGCATAAGGCGGATACACGTCGACAACATCGCCGCGCACGCGGAACGTGCCGCGCGCTAGGTCATAGTCATTGCGATCATATTGAATGTCGATAAGTGCATGGATAAAGTCATCGCGCTCGAGCGGCACCTTCTTGTCGACGTTTGGAGCCAGACCCGCATAGTCCTCAGGAGAGCCAATGCCATAGATACACGAGACCGATGCGACAACGATCACATCGCGTCGAGAGAGCAGTGACGCGGTCGCCTGATGGCGCAGCATCTCGACCTCTTCGTTAATCGAGGAGTCTTTCTCGATATATGTATCGCTTTGCGGCACATACGCCTCGGGCTGATAGTAGTCGTAGTACGAGACAAAGTAGACCACAGCGTTGTTGGGAAAGAACTCTTTGAGCTCGCTCGCAAGCTGAGCGGCGAGCGTTTTATTGGGAGCCATGACCAGCGTCGGCTTCCCCAGGGCCTCAATAGTCTTAGCCATCGTGAAGGTCTTGCCCGAACCAGTCACGCCCAGCAAAACCTGATAGCGATCTCCGTCCCTCACACCCTGCACAAGCGACTCAATGGCCTTAGGCTGAGAACCTGCAGGCTCATAGGGAGACACGACCTCAAACGGCACCTCAGAGCCCTCAACGCCAAAACGTTTGAGCTCTCCTCCAACACGCTCAACTTCAAATTCCGCCATGGATACTCCTAACTCATATATCTGCAGTATACGCAGGCGGCAGGCATAGTCCTATACGAACCGATCGGGATAGAGGGTCTTGTAGCGAACCCAGGCATTATTGACACGAATCAGATACGCCTGCGTCTCGGGAAAGGTGATTGCATTATGAAGCGACGTGCTCTGCTGCGCCCATCCGTCGACATTGCCCATGCCGGCGTTATAGGCGGCAATGGCGCTGTCAGTCGACCCGTTAAAATACGTTAGAAGATACGAAAGATACGCACAGCCAAACTCGATGTTCGTAGCGGGATCGTTAAGGTTGTCGGCGGAATACTCGCTACCATCGACAAGACCCTTGGCAATCATATCCTGGGCAGTCTCGGGCATCAGCTGCATCAATCCCCGAGCGCCTTGATTCGACTCAGCCTCGGGATCCCAATTCGATTCCGACTTTATGACAGCACACACCAGATATGGATCAAGATTGTGCGAAATGCTCGATTGCTTTACATACGCCTCGTAGTCAATTGGATACAAAGGCTTAAAGAAGGCGGCAGGAGCATACGAGTAGACGAGCGAAATAAAGCCGAAGACGAGCACAACGGCAAGTGGCGCAACGCGATACCACGTAAAGAAACGTGTCTTAGGCATCGGCCTCCTCCTTATCCGTTACATCCCCGAAGCCATGGCGCACAAGCCATGCGTCCAGTTGTTCAAAGAGCGAATTATCGCCTCCCGCATTATCGATTACCGTCGTAGCGAGATTGCAAAGCGAAGCCTCATCAGGTTGGCATGCAGAGCGAGCATCAAAATCAGAGGACTCCATACCACGATGAATGGCACGCTCGCGACGAACTGCCAAAGGAGCACTGATAACCAGAATTTCATCAGCCAGGCCAAAAGCATCCTCAAAACCAGTCGGGGCAGAAACCTCGACAACCGCAAAGGGATAACGGGGGGACGAAACCGTACAACAAACCGGATCGAGAATCCTAAGCGAAAGCTGTTCAATGAGAACGGGGTGCACAAGGCCATTGAGCCGTGCGACCGAATCAGGAGAAGCGAAAGCTCGAGAAGCGAGGATGCTGCGGCGAATGCCGCCCTCCTCATCCAAAATATCCCAGCCAAATTCTTCCGCGAGGGCATTGACGATATCGGAGCCTGGCACATACAGCGATTTGGCAAGCTCGTCCAGATCGATAAGCATGGCGCCATGAGATTCGAGATAGCGGCAGGCAGTCGACTTACCCGAAGCAATATTGCCCAAGACAAAAACGGTAAACATCAAGTCCTCCCTAACGCCAATGGGAGTTATTATCGCGCAAATACAAAAGAAGGACTCAAAATACAGCCAAACAGTAAGACAAGCTAAAAGAAGGCGAGTTCTTGTATTACAGCTCTTTATAAAACGCAAAAAAGGGGGAGGCCGCGAGGCCTCCCCCTTCTTCAAGTCATCAGA
>NZ_QSPN01000002.1:0-103063 GCF_003436455.1 Collinsella sp. TM05-37
CCCGATTTTGCCTCTTGACAATGTCCTGCTCATATTAAAAGGAACGTTCCAAACTGCAGACAGAAAAGAACGTCCCCAGGCGCCGGCATTTCAAGAGCACTCATTTAAGTCTGTCCCCAATGAGTGGGAGTAATCAGAGACCCTTTGCGAGGGAGGCCGGACGTGGCCTTCCTCGTTTTTATTCATGGACTTTAGTCCGTGCCGCGCGGCACGCGCGGCATAGAAAGCCACCCGCTCAGCGGGTGGAGGCCAATTTCCGCTACGCGACAAAAACCTTCCCCCTAGCATGAGGATTGTTCAGGTCATCATACTAGGGGGAGGTGATTGCTGTGGCCCAGAAAGCCAACAGCCTCGCGTACACGAAATGGCTGTGCAAGTACCGCATCGCACCGAGGTCAAGCTCATCGCCGCCATCGTCGAGAAGCACCCCAAGGTGCGCTTTGCCGCGAGCCGCACCTCGGCCCACGCCGACCTCTACGACCGCATGGAGCAGGCCCTGTGCGAGTGCGTGGCCAACGCGGTGGAGGTCGTCCGCTCCGACATCAGCCCCGCGCTTCTTGTCCACACCGGTCCAAACCTCGTGGGTGTGGCGGTCCAGGGACTCTAGCGGAGGCGGGGCGTCCTGCCCCAAAAACAAATGCAAAAGACGAGCACTTCTTGCCGCTCAATTGGCAAGAAGCGCTCGTCTTTTCTTAACGCGTTGTATGGCGGAGAGAGCGCAAGTTACGCGAGCGCCCTTCTTGCCAGCTCGGCCGCGCCGAGGATTCCTTGGTCGCCGCCGCAGCCCGGGGCGCAGATGTAGCTCTCCATGTCCTTAAGCTCGGCGGTCTGGATGTAGCCACCCAGATATTCGAGGGTCTTCTTGCGGACGATGCCGTAGAGCTGCTCCTGGTGCATCACGCCGCCGCCGAGGACGATGCGGCGAGGCGAGTACATGAGCACGAGGTTCGCGCACATCTGCCCCAGATAATCCCCCTCGAGCGCCCACACCTCATCGTTGTCCGCGAGCTCGGCCGCGGGCTTTCCCCAGCGCGCGGCGATGGCGGGGCCGGAGGCGAGCCCCTCGAGACAGCTCGCGTGGCTCGGGCAGACGCAGCGTCCCTCCTCGGTGGGACGGGTCCTTACCAGCATGTGACCGGCCTCGGGGTGCAGCATGCCGTGAAGGAGTCTGCCCGCGCACATGACGCCCGCGCCCACGCCGGTGCCGATGGTCACGTAGACGGCGTCCTCGAGCCCCTTGCAGCAGCCGAAGACCACTTCGCCGAGGCAGGCAACGTTCACGTCCGTGTCGTAGGCCACCGGAATCCCGAGGGCGTCGGCGAACGCGGCGCGAAGACCATGGCCTCGCCACGCGAGCTTGGGCGTCTGGAGAATGGAGCCGTAGCGCTCGTCGTTGGGGTCGACGCAGGTCGGGCCGAAGGCGCCGATGCCCAACGCGTCCACATCGCGGGCGGTGAACCACTCGATCATCTGCGGGACGGTCTCGGCGGGCGTAAGCGTCGGGGTCTCCATACGGTCGAGGACCTCGCCGTCGCCGGACACCACGGCACAGACCATCTTGGTCCCGCCGGCTTCGAGGGCGCCGAGCCTCATTTGCTTTTCGCTCATGTGATCCTCCTTACAAAGGGACGCCCGCAGTCATGGTCAACCGCGGGCGCCCATAACGTTGGCTTGTTTCGAGGCGACCCTACCTGGGCACGCGGTCCTGCCTTGCGGCAAACGGGGCGAGCACGGCGTGCGGCTCGCTTTGGTACCAGTAGGCGACGGTGGAGATGTCGTCCTCGCGCTCGTAGAGCTTGATGTCGTCGTTGCCGAGGTCCTGGAACGTCACACGCAGGTCCTCCTTGAACGAGATCGGGTCGGGAAGGTGCCACCTGTAGAGGCCGTGCCTGGGCAGCGCGTCGTCGTTAGTCGCGAGCATCGGATTCGGGTTCGGCTTGCCCGCGCTGAAGCGGTCGCGCGTGGCGTCGCGCGTCGAGCGGTACGGGTAGCCGGCGAACAGCGTGTTGAAGCACTGCGCCTCGGGCAACGCGTGGGGCGGCCTGTCGAGGAAGGCCCAGGCACCGCCGAAGTAGTCCTCGGCTCCCGTCGAGGTGACCGTGGGGAACTCCTCGTCGCCGTCGAGGAAGAACTTCATCTCGCCCTCGCCCCACCAATAGCGCTCCAGGGCGCACAGGGCCATGTAGGTGCCGACGTAGTAGCCCTTGCCGCGCACGCCGTCGAGCACGGTGTAGTCGACGCCCCTGCGGGTGCTGCGCTCGCGGTTAAAGCGGGCGTGGAAGTACATGGCGTCGTCCGGCACGTCGGTGAGCGCGTAGTTGAACGTGTAGAAGATGTACTTAATGAACCCGGGGTGCTCGCTCGTAAGCGTGACCTTGGCGTGCTTCCTGAAGGGCATCTCGAAGTAGCAGTTCATGCCGCCCGTCGGGTTCACGCAGATGGGCATCGAGTTGACGATGGCGCGCTCACCGAAGCCGTTGCAGAAGAAGTCGCCGACAGGGCACTCGACCGAGGGGGTCTCCTCGTCGTCCCAGTAGAAGCGCAGCACGAGGTCACGCATGACGAAGCTGCCGGCGGCGGTCTTGTCGGGGACGGTCATCCAGATGTGGCGGATGATGCCGGGGCCCTCGATGTCCGCGAGCGTGATGGTCTCGCCGGACTCAAGGGGCACGCAGCACGAGCCCTTGCGGCCGACGCCGAGGTGGCTGGCCGACATGGCGGCGCGGCCCTTCTCGCCCGTGATGTTCTCGGGGGTGATGGCGCGGCTTTCCTCACCGCCGTGCATCCACACGTCCTTAAGGAACTCTCTCATCGTCGACCTCCTCTATTCGTCGTCGTCGCACTCGGCGGAACTGGCACCGTTCACGTAGATGATCTGCTGGCGCGCCTCGTTGACGAGGGCGTCGAAGTCGAGTTTCTCGTCGGGGCGCGCGAGCGCGACCGTCATGGCGAGCGGGAGGTTGACACCCGCGATCACGTGGATCCGGTCGGAGGCGAAGCGGGAAAAGCGCTGGTTCACGCTGCCGCCGTACGCGTCGGTGAGGACGACGACCTCGTCAGTGCCCGAAAGAGCCGCCTCGACCGCCGCGTCGAGCCCCTCGCCGTTGTCGTTCACGTAGGCGCACACGGCGTTGACGGCGTCGCCCTTACCCGTAAGGAACTCGAGGGTGTCCTTGAAGCCCTGGGCGAGAAGGGAATGGCTCGCCACAACTATCTTTCTCATTGATTCACCAATCTCTTGGGTCGAAGCTAGGCGAGGATGCCGGCGGCGGAGGCGACCATCGCGAGGACGATCACCACGAGGATGAGGGCCGTCATGCTCGCGTTCTTCTTGGTAAGAAGGTAATACGCGCTTCCCGTGATGGCGGCGGGGATCATGGCAGGCAGGATCTTGTCGAGCAGCGGCTGAATCTCCATCGCGACGTCGCCGAAGCTGAAGCTAATCGGGCAGGTGACGCCGATGACCGAGGCGATGAGGCAGCCGACCACGGTGAGGCCGAGCACGGAGGCGGCGGCAGTGAGGTTGGGAAGCTTCTCGCTGAAGTCGGTGACGAGCTTCACGCCCTGCTTGTAGCCGAACTCGAGGGCGTGCATGCGGACCCAGAAGATGGCCAGGATGAGCGCGAACCAGATGCCGGCTCCCACGGGGTTGCCCTCGATGGCCATGTAGGCGGCGATGGAGCCCATGATGGTCGGGATCATGGTCATGAGCAGGGAGTCGCCAACGCCGGCGAGCGGTCCCATGGTGCCGATCTTCAGGTCTTGGACGGCGTCCGCCGCCGCTAGGCCGTCGCGCTCCTCCATGGCCACGCAGGCGCCAAGGATGATGGCGGCGAGCCAAGGCTGGGTGTTGTAGTAGCGGAAGTGGTTGTTGAGCGCTTGCTTATAGTCCTCGTCGTTCGTGTAGATCTTCCTCAGGACCGGCGAGAGGGCGTAGGCGACTGAGGCGCCCTGCTGGGTCTGGTAGTTGAAGGTGCACACGCTCATGAGCCAGCGCCAGTTCGCGTTGCGCAGGTCCTTCTTGGTGACCTTGTAGCCGGAGGGCTTGCCCTTGGCGACGGCGGTGATGTTCTCGTTTTCCATGGTTACTCATCCTCTCCGATGAAGGCGTCTGCGGAAGCGTGGGCGGCGAGCTCGGTGTCCCTCTCGGCGCGCTGGTAGAACGCGATCGCGAGGGCAAAGCCGACGATGGCGGCGCCGATGATGGGCACGTTCAGGAAGGCCGAGAGGAAGAAGCCGGCGAGCAGGTACTGGAAGTACTTGCCGGTGGGCATGTAACGCAGCAGCATCGCGATTCCGACGGCCGGGAGCATCTTGCCGGCGAGGGTGAGGCCGGAAAGGAACCACTGGGGCATAACCTCGAGGAGCCAGTTGACGGCGGGCTGGCCGAGGGTCACGGAGACAAAGACGGGCAGGGCGGCGCACAGGCCGAAGAGCACGGGGCAGACCCACAGGATGGCGTTCATCTGCTTGAACTTGCCCTCGTCGCAGAACTTCTGGGACTTCTCGACGACGAAGCCGTTGAGGATCTTGACGATGACGTCGAGCTGGATGCCGAGCATGCCGACCGGCAGGCCGATGGCGAGGCCCGTGTCCGCGCCCAGGGTCACGCCGTAGGCTGTGGCGATGATGGCCATCGTGCCGTAGTCGGGAATCGACGAGCCGCCGAAGCCCGCGACGCCGAGCTGCATGAGCTGGATGGTGCCGCCGATGACGAGGCCGGTCTGCCAGTCGCCCATGACGACACCGGTGATAAGGCCCCAGAAGACGGCATAGTTGACGAAGATCATCGGGATGCCGTAGTAGTCCACGTGCTTGATGAAGGCCAGCAGGGTCAAAAGGACGACCTGCAGGATAGTGAAGTTGACCATGATCCCTCCTTAGATGAGGTCGGCGACGGAGACGGGCTTGTCGGCGGGCACGAACTGTGCCGTCACCTTGACGCCGTGGGCGATGAGCGCCTTGTAGCTCTGGACGTTCTCGGCGGAGGCATAGGCGCGCTGGGTGAGCTGGACGCCGCCCTCCTTGACAAGAGAGCCGCCGACGATCAGCGACGGGAGCTCGATGCCCGACTCGACCAGGTGAAGGATCGTCTCGGGCTCCTTGGCGATGACAAAGACCTTCTCGCGGTCGTACTTGCCCGCCGCGAAGTTCTTGAGCGCGGTCTGCTCGGAGATGATCGAGACGGCCATGCCCGCGGGGCGCGCCATCCTCATGGTGGACTTCAGGACCTCGTCGCCGGCGACCTTGTCGTCGATGACCATGACTCGGGTAGCGCCCGACACCGGGGCCCACTGCGTCACGATGATGCCGTGAAGCAGGCGATTGTCGATTCGTGCCATAACAACACTCATGTTTGCTCCTATCAAATGAAGTTTTACGTTCGGTACTGCCTCGGCGCTATCCGGATTCGCGCCGGGCAAGGGGTTATCGGATTATTGAGGACGCGCGGTCAGCTTGCGGCGGCGCGGGGAAGGTCACTCGTCGAGCAGGAGGTCCGAGGAGCCGAGGCGCTCTTCTCGCGCCGGGGCGGCGCTCACGCTTATGTAGTCGAAGACATATGCGATCTCGCTTACGGGAACCTCTACGCGATAGCGCGTCGAGATGCTCGAGAAGCTCTGCCTGAAGGACTCGATGAAATCGGCGCGTTCCTCCTCGAAGCGGTCCTGGCCAACGTAGGTCTCAATGGGGTTTCTGGTAACAAGGCGCTCGACGAGACAGCAGAGGTGAACGTAGAGCCCAATGATGGCGTTGCTGCCGATCTTCTCGCCTGTCCTGCGCTGAAGCTCGTGCACGGCGCTCTCGATCTCATGGAATAGCCGCTCCGGGTCGAGGATGGTGATGGAGCGGATGACGTTCTGCAGCGTCATGTTCGAGAGCAGCTTCTCGTGGAAAGAAGAGAGCTCGGAAGCGTCAAGCCACCTGCCGAACACGGCATCAACCTTAGAGGCGGACGCCGTCGACATGATGTCCTCGAGGGCGACGAAGGGGACGGAGGCGACCCCGGGGTCTCCCGTGCCGATGACGGCGCAGACGCGGTGCTCGGAGAAAACGGCGTCGTTCGACCCGTTCGCGACGAGCTGCTTGAAGGGCCTCGTGAGCAGGCGCGCGCCTATGGTGCGCGGGAGGCTCTGCGAGACGAGCTGGCGTATCCTCTCCGCGGCGTCGACCCCGGACTCGGAGCAGAAGACGATGGCGTCCTCACGGTTGACGCGCTCGATCACCTTGCAGTGCGTCACGCACGCGGCGGTCGCATCGCCAAGAACCTCGGCGATGGACTTGCCGCCGAGCAGCCCGACCCCGATCTCGAGCGCAAGACCGGTAGAGACGTTGTTCACCACGCCGATAGTGGAGTCGGTAACGTTCTCGAGGGCCTTATAGGCCTCCTCCAAGGAGCCCATGTCGACGAGGAACACGACCCCGGTGCAGTAGGAATGGCGGTCGACGAGGCGCTGGAGCGGACCGACGATGTCCTTCAGCTGCTGGTCGTAGGGCATGTCGACAGCCTCGTACACATGCATGCCGAGCATACGGTTCGCCGCGTCGGCGATGCTCGTCGCCGTTGAGTAGCCGTGGGACAAGATGACGCAGAGCGTCCGAAGGGCCTTCGCATCGCGAGACTCCGATGCGACGCACAGCGTCAGAAGCGTCTTCGTGAAGTGATCGAGCGAGATTCCCAGCGCCCCTTCCACGTCTGCGGCGACCTGATCGGAGACACTCGAGGCAAACGGCAATTCGGAGGTCACGGCACCGAGGAGATGGGAGATTTGCTCCGCACAGGCAGACTTTCGCTTAGCCAGGCCGATACCCGGCCACAACTGCAGGCAAATCTCCTGGGCCAGTAGAAAAGCGACCTTCCTCGAAAGCTCGATGCCATAAGAAGAGCCTGCGTCGGCAAGGACCGCGCCCACGACGCGCTCGAAGGCGCGCGACCTCGAGGAGGCGACGCCGCGGTCGAAGATCAAGTGATCCTCAACGCCGCGCACAGCGGAGACAGCTTGCGAGACAAGCTCGGAGACAGAGAGCTCCCCGGCGCAGAATCGCTCATCGAGGGAGCACAGGGCATCGAGCGCCTGCTCGACCGGCCCTGTGCTCTCGGCGGCATCCAGAGACGCGTCGATCAGAACGCCATCGTCGGGCTGTTGATCGATCTGCGCGGAGGAGAGGAGCCCGCTGGGAAGAAGATACGGGCGAACGACGACGTAGTCGCCCTCGCGATTGAGGAACGCTTTGGCGCAGCAGTTCGTCACGCAGGCGCGCAAGCCGGCGATGTTATCGGAAAAGTCCGCGTTCACGAGGCAACGGTATGCGCCGCGGCTGATCTTCACATCAGAACCGATTCGGCACCCCTCGCTGCGCAGGAAGCTCAAGATGAGATCCTCGCGCTCCTCGGGGGTCCGCTCCTTGAGTGAGGGGACGCGGGCACAGATGGGCATTTTGCTGTAGGCCGAGGAAACCTTCAGGTCATCGGCGGAAAGCGTCGTCGAAAGAACGAGGCGAGCGCGCGGCGCATCCTGGGAGGCATCGAGCCCGAGGGCCGTCGCAAGGCAGTGCTCCATCGCAGAGGGAGAGAGTGCCTCGATGCCGTTGACAAAGACCACACCCCCGCGCGCTTTCGCGATCGACTCGTCAAGAAGCCCGTTGAACGAGGCGGCGTCCGGGACCCCGGCGCAGTCGATGCGCACATAGGAGGAGTCGCGGGACAGCAAGCCCTGGTTCTTGCCGTACTCGTACACAAGGCGAGAAAGGAAAGACTTACCGACACCCACGCCGCCGCTCAAGAGGATGGGCAGGCCAAACGGAGGGTACTGAACCGCAGCCTTGCACTGCTCGACAACGGAGCTGAGGCTCATGTCGAAGCCCACGGCACGCGCGAAGTCGCGGTGATCGGCGATTCCCGTCGCCTGGATGAGGTCGGCGAGCGAGGCGTACTCGCTTGCAGAGAGCTTTACCTGAAAACGCTTCTGGAACGCGCGGCGATGAAAATAACGGACAGGCCTGCCCGCCACCTTAACCACAAGACCGGCGCGAACAAGGTCGTTGAGGTACTGGCTCGCCAGGCTCCTGGAGATGATGAGCGTCTCGGCGATGTCGGAGGTGGACAGACGGGCAAGGTCGTCGAGCGAGACGGCAGAGGTGAGGGCCTCGAGATGCTCGAGAATCCTGTCCCTCATGTCGACGGGTTTCTTTGCCAAGCTGTCCTGTGTGGTCTTGTCCATGACTTCTTACCTCCTCGTACAAGGAGTATAAGGGGAGAACAGAGAACGGAAGGGGGCGCGTGGGGGAATCAACAGCTCCGAGGAAAAGTCCACCACTTGAGGGGCAGAAAACAACGGCCATTGAACATTCAGGGCCGACGCTCAACACTTCGGCTCGACACTTCGCTTTGGAAAGGGCCCCGGCGCGCCGGGCCTAAAGCTTAACCATGCGCGCGGCGATGCGGGCGCAGTCGCAGGCGGCCTTCTTCTCGAAGGTGTTGTAGTCGACGACCCGGCCCTCGGCGCAGGGCTTGTCGCTGATGGCGCGCACGACGACGAGGGGCACGCCGTTGAGATAGGAGGCCTGCGCGATGGTGCAGCCCTCCATCTCGCAGCACAGGTCGCCGAAGGCCGCGAGGATTCGCTCCTTCTGTTCCGCGGGCGAGACGAACTGGTCGCCGGAGACGACGCGGCCCTTGAGGACCTTAATGTCGGGGGCGACGGCGGCCGCGGCGGCGCACGCCGCCAGCAAGGGCCGGAACGGATCGCGCAAGATCAAGGCGTCGCCCGGGAGGTCGGGCGTTACCGTCAGCCGGCGCCGCGTCTGCCGCATCATGAGGAAGAACGGCCTGGCCGGCGCATACGGCAGGAAGAGGTTCAAGGTGCACCCCGGGGCGGTCAACGAGGCCGACGTGTCGAACGTCGTCGCGCGCGGCTTCGGCGGCAGGGCGCCGTGCACCCATATATGCAGCGACTTGGCCTGCGTGCGCGTCGGGGCGTCGTGGAACTACGTCTGCCTGCTCGTCGACCTCTGCAACGGGGAGATCGTCGGCCACTCCGAAGGACCGAGGAGGGACGCGCGAGCTCCGAGCCAAGCTCTTGGATTACGTGCACTGGTACAACAACTTCAGGATCCACTCGACGCTGGGCTACATGTCGCCGGTCGAGTTCAGGGAGGCGGGGCCGTCCCTCCCGGAATCGTCCAAATAAGTGTTGCCAATCCATAGCCAATCCAGCCATCATCTTCGCGAAGGCGGACGTCAGGAAAAGCTCGGCTTGAGCTCGGTCGGACGCGGTCTGTGGGGCATCATTCAGGCTCAGGGGGTCTCCTTGTCTTCTTCGGTCGCAACCTGAATGATAGGGACGGCCCCTTCTCTCTTTCCCCTTCGTTTTCGACGCGTCACCCTCTCGGCGGGCTTAAGGCCCGCGCTCGCGGGTGCAGGGGCTACGCCCAAACCCCAAAAACGTAACGCCGTGCTCGAAGCGTTTCCGGACGTCAGCGTAATCTCAAATCCCGTTCGTCAACTCATGGGCAAGCCACCTGAGACTACTCATTTCTCCTACTGGCAATGAAGACCTGCGACCTGCAGTTTTGCAAACTGCTTGAAAGCCACCTGCGTTGATTCACTTCCTATTGCAGCTGGCGGCTTGCACGCGAAAAGGCATTTAAGTTTCAAAACGGGCGTTTTCGGCGCTATCGAGCCTCCAAAGGCATCCCGCCGCGCCCTTTGGGACAAAAACAAAAACTCAAAGCCCTGAGTTCGAAAATAGTTTTTGGAGTTGTCCCGACTTTTGTCCCCGAAGCCGACGAAACGCGACAGGGTATCACCTGGCGGCACTCGATTCGAGACGGCACCGAAAACTGGATGCAACCGGAATGACGGGACGGCAGAACCGAAGCCATCGAGTGGGGATAGAAAAAGGCCCGGGTGCCGTGGCATCCGGGCCTTTGCTAGCAACTTGATGTTGCGGGCAGCTTAGAACTTGTGGCCGCACTTCTTGCAGACGCGCAGCTTGTTCTTGCCGTCCTTCTCGTGACCGACGCGGGTAACCTTACCGCACTCGGGGCAGACGAGATTGACGTTGGAGGCGTCGATGGGAGCCTCCTGCGAAACGATGCCGCCCTGCTGGTTGGCAGCGTTGGGCTTGACGGCCTTCTTGACGACCGAAACGCCCTCGACAACGACCTTGTTCTCGGCGGGGAGAGCACGCAGGACAACGCCCTGCTTGCCGCGATCCTTACCAGAGAGAACCTGGACCTTATCGCCCTTCTTGATATACATATATCTCCCCTAACTACAGGGTCTCGGGAGCGAGCGAGACGATCTTCATGTACTTCTTGTCACGAAGCTCGCGAGCGACGGGCCCGAAGATACGGGTGCCGACGGGCGAACCATCGTTGTTGATGACAACGCAGGCGTTCTCATCAAAGCGAATGTAGGAGCCATCCTTGCGGCGGATCTCCTTAACGGTGCGAACGACGACGCAACGGACAACGTCCTTCTTCTTGACGTTGGCGCCAGGGGTAGCCTCCTGGACAGCACCGATGAACACATCGCCGATGCCTGCATAACGACGCTTGGAACCGCCAAGCACCTTGATGCAGCGAATCTTGCGAGCGCCGGAGTTGTCGGCGACGTTCAGCATGGTTTGCATCTGAATCATGGTAGATGTTCCTCCGAACTAAGAACCGAAGAGAGGTGCGCAGCCTTTATACGGCCCGTGGTATGCAAGCCAGGCATACGCACATCTTCGGAAACGTACAAGTCGTAAGAGCGACTGCTTATTTAGCGCGCTCGACGACCTCGATGAGGCGCCAACGCTTCATCTTGGACATAGGACGGGTCTCCATAACGCGGACGGTATCGCCCACGCCAGCCGTGCACTCCTCGTCGTGAGCGTGCAGCTTCTTGGAGCTGGTCATCATCTTGCCGTACTTGGGGTGACGCTTGCGCTCGGTGATGGTGACAACAATGGTCTTGGCACCGGAGACGGAGGTAACGACACCCGTACGGACCTTACGCGAGTTACGCGAATCAGTCATGTTCTCTCCTTAGGTCCTACTCGGCGACAGCGGACTTCTCCGCTGCGATCTCGCGGGCGCGCTGCTCCGTGAGGACGCGAGCGATGTCCTTCTTCACGGTGTTGACGCGAGCGGTGTTGTCCAGCTGGCTGGTGGCCATCTGGAAACGAAGGTTAAAGAGCTCGGCGCGCATTTCCTTCAGCTTCTCAACGAGCTGAGCGTCCGAGAGCTCACGAATCTCTGCGGGCTTCATTAGTTCTCCTCCTTGGCGGCGGCGGCGTCCTCAGCAGCCCACTTGGCCTCGAGAGCGGCCTCCTCAGCCATCTCCTTCTCGATGCGCTGCTCAGCGTTCTTGGCAGCAACAATCTTGGTCTTGATGGGAAGCTTGTGCTGTGCAAGACGCAGAGCCTCGCGAGCGACCTCCTCGGGCACGCCCTTGACCTCGAACATGATGCGGCCGGGCTTGACGACGGCCACCCACTCCTCGGGGTTACCCTTACCAGAACCCATGCGAGTCTCGGCAGGCTTCTTGGTGATGGGCTTATCGGGGAAGATCGTGATGTAGACACGACCGCCACGCTTCATGTAGCGGGTCATGGCAATACGAGCGGCCTCGATCTGACGGTTGGTGATCCAATGGGCCTCGAGAGCCTGGATACCAAACTCGCCGAAATGCAGCTCGGTATTACCCTTGGCCTGGCCCTTCATGGAGCCACGCTGCACCTTGCGGTGAAGAATACGCTTAGGGGCAAGCACTACTGACCCCTCCTCTCGGAGTTACGACGACGAGGACGGGAAGAGCCCTCGAGTGCAGGGTTGGGAACAGGCTGGCCCGGGAGCTTCTCGCCCAGGTAGATCCAGACCTTCACGCCGCAAGCGCCCATGGTGGTGCTGGCGACAGCCGTGCCGTAGTCGATCTTGGCACGGAGGGTGTGCAGAGGCACGCGACCCTCGCGGTACCACTCACGACGGCCCATCTCGGCACCGCCGAGACGACCGGAGCACTGGATACGGATGCCCTTAGCGCCGGCCTTGCGGGCGGACTGGACAGCCTTGCGCATAGCGCGACGGAAGGCAACGCGGCCCTCGAGCTGCTCGGCGATAGACTGAGCAACGAGGTTGGCGTCGAGCTCGGGGCGCTTGATCTCGACAACGTCGACGGAGAGCTGGCCCTTGGAGACGCCAGCGACCTTCTCGAGCTCGGTGCGGAGGGTATCGATTTCGGCACCCTTCTTACCGATGACAACGCCGGGGCGAGCGGTGAGGATGATGACCTTCACCTTGTCGCCAGCGCGCTCGATCTCGACGCGGGAGACAGCTGCGCGGGAAAGACGCTTCTCGAGGTACTTGCGGATCTCGAGATCGTTACCGAGGGTCTTAGCGTAATCCTTCTCTGCGAACCAGCGGGAGCGCCAGTTCTCGGTGATGCCAAGACGGAAGCCGGTGGGGTAGACTTTCTGACCCATACAGCTTTACGCCTCCTTTCGAGGAGCAACGACGACGGTGATGTGGGAAGTACGCTTCAGAATGCGAGAAGCGGAACCCTTGGCGCGGGGACGGATGCGCTTAAGCGTCGGACCCTCGTCAACATAGGCAGCGGCGACAACCAGGTTGTCGGCACGCAGACCGTTGTTGTTCTCGGCGTTCGCAACGGCGGAACGGAGAACCTTCTCGACATCCACGGCGACGGCGCGGTCGCAGAAGTGGAGGATGTCGAAGGCCTGAGCGACAGGCTTGCGGCGGATCAGATCGACCACCAGGCGGGCCTTGCTGGGGGAAACACGCACGTACTTAGCGACGGCGCGAACCTCGGTGGCCTCAGTTTCAATAGACTTAGTTGCCATTTACGGTTAACCCCCTATTTGGCCTTGTGGCCACGGAACGTACGAGTCGGCGCGAACTCGCCGAGCTTGTGACCAACCATGGACTCGGTAACATACACGGGCACATGCTTGCGGCCGTCGTGGACGGCGATGGTGTGACCAACCATCTCGGGGAAGATGGTGGACGCGCGGGACCAGGTCTTCACGACGTCCTTCTTGCCAGCCTCGTTCATCGCGGTGATACGCGAGAGAAGGCGAGTCTCCACGAACGGGCCCTTTTTGAGACTTCTGCTCATAAGTGCTTTCTCCTAAAACTCGGTATCCGAAATTACTTCTTACGGCGACGAATGATGTGCTGGTTCGAGACCTTCTTCTTCTTGCGCGTACGAAGGCCCTTCGTCGGCTTACCCCAGGGGGTAACAGAGGGACGACCAGAGGTGTGGTTCTTGCCCTCGCCACCGCCGTGCGGGTGGTCGACAGGGTTCATGACGGTACCGCGGACGGTCGGGCGCACGTTCATGTGACGCTTACGGCCGGCCTTGCCGATGACGATGTTGGCGTGATCGGCGTTGCCGACCTCACCGACGGTGGCGCGGCAGGTAACGAGGATGCGGCGCATCTCGGAGGAAGGCATACGGACGATAGCGTACTTGCCCTCCTTACCCATCAGCTGGCAGGAATTACCGGCGGAACGGGCGATAGCAGCGCCCTTGCCCGGCTGGAACTCGACGGCGTGGATGAGCGTACCGACGGGGATGTCGGCGAGGGGCAGAGCGTTGCCCGGCTTGATGTCGGCGTCAGAACCGGACATGATGGTCTGACCGACCTCGAGGCCCTTGGGGGCCAGGATGTAGCGCTTCTCACCGTCAGCGTAGTGCAGCAGAGCGATGCGAGCGGAACGGTTCGGATCGTACTCGATCGTGGCAACCTTGGCGGGCACGCCGTCCTTGTTGCGCTTGAAGTCGATCACGCGGTAACGACGCTTCACGCCGCCGCCCTGGTGGCGGGTGGTGATGCGGCCGTTGTTGTTACGACCGGCCTTCTTGGGCAGGGGCTCGAGAAGAGACTTCTCGGGCTTGGTGCAGGTGATCTCGGAGAAATCGGAGATCGTCTGCCAACGCCTACCAGCGGAGGTCGGCTTAAGGTGCTTTACAGCCATTACAATCCCTTTCAATAGGAATCCGTTAGCCATCGCAGACAGGGATTCGAGGTTCTGCCTCGGGTGCGATGACACCGGACGTATACACGGTTCCGGGCGTGTCCATTTTATACGCCCGAAACCTTGAGCTCTCGCCTCCCCTATTTGGGAGGCATGAGCTCACTCAACAGCAGCGAGTCTTAGGCCTGGTTGCCAAAGACCTCGATGGTGTCGCCCTCGGCCAGCGTGACGATGGCCTTCTTCCAAGAACGGGTCTTGCCGGCGACATAGCGCACGCGCTTGGTCTTGGGCTTGACCGTCAGGGTGTTCACGCGAACGACCTTGACGCCGAAGATCTCCTCGACAGCGTCCTTGATCTGATACTTGTTAGCATCCTTGGCGACCTCGAACGTGTACTTGTTCAGCTCCATGCCGGAGAAGGAACGCTCGGACACGATCGGACGGATGATGATCTCGTGGGCGGTCATTTATGCAAGCACCTCCCCGAAGTGAGCGGCGATGTCGGCGGGCATCAGCACAGCGTTGTTGTTGACGAGATCGTAGGTGTTGGCCTCGTCGGCAGTGATGATGAACGTCTTGGGAATGTTGCGGAACGACAGGTAGGCGTTGACGTCCTCATCGCGAACGATGATGGTCAGACGCTTGCCCTCAAGGCCGAGAGCCTTGAGCATGGCGACGGCAGCCTTGGTGGAAGGCTTCTCGAAGCCGTAGTCGTCGACGAGCACGAGCTCGCCATCGGCCAGCTTGGCGGACAGCGCGGAGCGCATAGCCAGCTTGACCTCCTTGTTGTTCATACGCTTAGCGTAGGAACGGGGCTTGGGGGCGAAGACAACGCCACCGTGACGCCACTGGGCAGCACGGATGGAACCCTGGCGGGCACGGCCGGTGCCCTTCTGACGCCAAGGCTTCTTGCCGCCACCGGAAACCTCAGAGCGACCCTTAGCAGACTGGGTGCCCTGACGCCAAGAGGCCATCTGGCACTTGACGATGTGGTGCATAACGTGGATGTTCGGCTCGATGCCGTACACCTCAGCGGCGAGCTCGGCCTCGGCGACCTTCTTGCCCTCGCTGTTCTTTACTTCAAACTTTGCCATTTAAGTGTTCTCCTTGGTATGACGCTGGGCTAAATGGGCTGGGCCCTTAGGCCATACGGATGGCGACGAGACCATTCTTGGCACCCGGGACAGCGCCCTTGACCAAGATGAGGTTCTGCTCGGCATCGATGCGGACAACGGAAAGGTTCTTGACGGTAACGCGCTCGTTACCCATGTGACCGGCCATCTTGACGCCCTTGAGGACGCGCGCAGGATAGGCGCACTGACCGATAGAACCGGGGTGACGCTGGAAGTGAGAACCATGCGTCATAGGACCGCGGCGCTGACCCCAGCGCTTGATGCGACCCTGGAAGCCCTTACCCTTGGAGGTACCGATGACGTCGACCTTCTCGACATCAGCGAAATCAGCGACGGTGACGACCTCGCCGACCTTGTGCTCCTCGCCGTTCTCGACGCGGACCTCACGAAGGAAGCGGACAGGCTCGACGCCAGCCTTGGCGAAGTGACCAGCCATGGGCTTGTTCACGTTCTTGGCCTTGATGTCGCCGAAACCGATCTGGACGGCGTCATAGCCGTCGGTTGCCTGAGTTTTAACCTGCGAGACAGCGCAGGGGCCAGCCTGGATGACCGTGACGGGAACGACGTTATCGTCCTCGTCCCAAACCTGGGTCATGCCAATCTTGCGGCCGAGAATCATGCTGATCAAGATATGATCCCAACTCTCGCGTGGTCTTGGGACAATGCGTACACCACCGAGCGTACGCCCCTAGAGGACCACTACTTACACGACGTGCTCCCCAGTCTTGTATTGCGCCCGGACTACCTGACAACCCTATTAAGCAGGCATTTTGTCCAGCCAGAATACTCCCCTGGTTTCACACAGCTGTTTAGTATACACGGCTGCGGGCGTATCCATCGAGATTCATATTTCACTCACATTGTTTACGCAGGTAAAGTGCGTGGCACGTTCCCAGTGTGCGGCGGAGGGGGCGGGCCTGAGACATATTAAGGTTGCTGCTCTACAGTCCTGCTCACGACGGAGAGCACATTAAGTGCTCTCCTGTTCGTGCGGAACTCGCGACAACCTTAATATGTCTCAGGCCCGCCCCCTCCGCCGCACACTGGGAACGCCACGTTGATGTCTGCTAAACCTTGATCGCTCAGGCTAATGACTTTGCTGGGGATCTACAATTTGCTGCAAGGTGAACTTGCATTGGAGCGTATCGTCCTCTTCTCGCGCATCGTCAAAATCGAAGATCATGATGGCGCAGTTGGGGAGTTTTGTTGGGAGCTCGAAGCCCTCTGGGGCTGCAGCCTTGATGAATTGGCGGCTGGCGCTGCCGTGGCTTACTGCTAGGAGGGTTTCGATGCCCTCGGCGCCCATGAGATTGGTGAGGGTGCCCACCATGCGCTCCTGCAGGGCATGGCTTCCTTCTCCGCCAAATGGGATCAGGTCCTCGCCGGGGTCCCAGACGTCGGTGGGTAGGGCGTCGTGGGGGCCTTCTTCGAAGGTGCCGTAGCTGCGCTCGATGATGCCTTCGCAGGGCTCGACTGCTGCATCCCGGCCGAGGAGTTCGGTTGCGACGAGACTTGCCGTGTCCATGGCTCGGCCTAAGGGCGAAGAGACCACTTTGTCGGGAACGACGTTGTGGGCTTTGAGCCACGCGGCTGCCATCCCGGCTTGCTGACGACCCAGGTCGGTCAGCGGTGAATCGCAGCGGCCCTGGACCAGCTTTTTGACGTTAAACTCCGTCTGACCGTGGCGGAGTAGATACAGCTTCTTCATGCTCTCCCCTTCTGCATAACCTGCTTTGCCGGCACAGCCTTACTCGTGGGTATGCCCTACGTAGTCTTCGTCGATCGTGATCTTGGCAATCGACTTGGGATATTCCGATTCGACCCGTTGTGCCAGCGCGTGCTTTAAGTCTTCGGCACTCATCTGCAGATCCGAGGGTCGCACGCAGTCAAAAATCACATTGGTGTGCGTGGGGCCCGGTACGCAACGCAAGTCGTGAATCGAAAGGCGGCTATCAATCTCCTGGGCCATGGCGTTAATGCGTAAACGCATGCTCGCCACCTTGGGATCGTCGGTCACGATGGGGTCGTAATGGAGCGTGACAATCATGCCGTCTTCGTTCCTAAACGCCTGCTCAATATTGTCGAGCGTGTCGTGACTTTCCAGCGGGCTGACCTCGGCTGCCATCTCGGCGTGAGCGCTTGCGAACTTCCTGCCCGGGCCGTAGTCGTGAACCATCAAATCGTGAACGCCCAAAACGCCGGGGTAGCTCATGATCTTGTCTCGAATGTGCTTGACCAGCTTAGGATCGGGCGTCTGGCCCAAAAGCGGGCTCACCGTATCCTGGATGAGTTCAAAACCGCTCCAGCCAATATAGGCGCCAACGGCAAGGCCGACCCATGCATCAAGATTGATATGCGTCACCTGCGAAACAATCGCGCACGCCAGCACGGCGCCCGTAGCAAGAACATCGTTCTTTGAGTCCTGAGCGGTCGCACGCAGCGTCTCGGACTCAATGCGGTCACCGAGCTTTTGGTTGAGGGCCGCCATCCACAGCTTTACGACCATCGAAAGCACTAGAACTGCCACCAGGGCAAGCGAGAACTCGACAGGTTCGGGGTGGATGATGCGCTCAACCGAGGACTTCACCAGCTCAACGCCAATCAGCAGCACGAGCGCCGCCACGACCAGACCCGAGAGATACTCGTAGCGGCCATGTCCGTAAGGATGCTCGGGGTCGGCCGGCTTGCTCGCCAGCCTAAAGCCCAGCACGCTCACGATATTCGAGCTGGCATCGGACAGGTTGTTCATGGCATCCGCCACGATCGAAACCGATCCCGACAGCACGCCAATTACGCCCTTCGCAGCACAAAGCGCAACATTGGCGAGAATACACACCACGCCCGTCAACGTGCCCACGCGCGCACGGTCGCCCTGCGCACGACGAACAATCCACTCGACCATCCTCATCAGTCCCCACGGTACTACCTATATATCTATTGCTCAAACGGATTGTAGTGTAGCCACTTTGTCCTCCAGATACAAAAAGGCCGCAGCCCACACGGGCCGCAGCCTTGGAATATGACAAAGGAATCGTCCTTTTGTCGCACAGATTTATGCGCTTGCTTCAGCAGCGCTCGCCACTGTTTCGAGCGAATCAGCTCCGTCCCCCGTCGTCTGCCCCTTCGCCGGCACCACGCCAAAGCAGTAGCTCAGCGCCGCAGACACCGCAAATGCCACACCGCCGGCAGCACAGCACCACAGCAGGTTCGAGATGCCGCCCGTGGCAAAGCCAATGACCATGAGGACATTCGTCATGCCGATGGTATAGGCCGTAACGTGGCCCACGGCCGCAACAAGGCCTCCGACGGCACCGCCAATGGCCATGCACGTCAGACACCTGCCATATTTAAAGCCGCAACCGTACAGCGCCGGCTCGCTTACGCCGCCAAGAACACCCGAGATTGAATAGCCCAGCATGAGCGCCTTCTCGTCCTTATCCGCAACGCGAAGCGACGCGCCAAAAGGCATGCCCCAAACGGCGAACGTCGCCATCGTCGCGGCAATCAGGATGCACGAATCCGTTCCCACACTCATAAACTGCGCGTACGCAAGCGATAGGACAACGTTGCTGATACCCGCGATCTTAAGAAACTCCCAACCCGCGGCAAGCCCCATGAGCGTGAGCAGCGACACGATGCCACCGGAATTGCCAAGCATAAACATAAGCTGGCCCAACAGCATGCCCAGATAGCTGCCCGCCGGCGCTGTAATACACAGCGAAACCGGAACCATGACGAGCATGGTTGCAAACGGAACGAACGAAAATGCCACGGCCTTAGGGATAACTCGATGAAAGAAACACTCCACTCGCCATAGCACGGGCACCGAGATGAGGACCGGAATAACAGTCGTCGTGTAATCGTTGACCGGCGCGGGAAGCAGACCATACACGGAAGTCATCGATGCCCCCGCCGTCGATGCGGCATCGACGAGCTTAAGCAGATCGGGCGCAATCAATACGCCGCCCAGCATCATGCCCAGTTGTTCCGAGCAACCGAGCTGGCGGGCAGCCGCCCAACCAAGATAGATGGGCAAAAAGTAGTAACCGGCGTTATAGAGCCAACTGTAGAACAGGCGATAGATTTCGGAATCGGCAGGCCACAGGCCCAGCATGCCTTCGCCCATAATGACGGCGACGGTGCGGAACAACGCCGCGCAGACAATAAAGGGCAGCGCCGACATCATGCTTTTGGACAGATAGTCCACCACGGCCATGGCGTTTGATGAAACCGTCGTTGTAAACGAGGTGTTAGAAACTTGTGACATGGAACGCCTTTCCCAATGTGACATGCGGACTGCCCCTTTGTCACATCGTGCGGTACTGACCGATTGCGCGGTACTTTTCGTAGCGGAGGTTTGTGAGGGTCGCGTCGTCGAGCTGCCCAAGCGTATCGAAGGCATCAAATGCCGAGGACATGACGGCACCGGCGATCTCCTCATGCGACAGGCCCCTATCGTCAACAATGCCGTCGATGATGCCGAGCGCCAACAGATCGGGGGCCGTGAGCTTAAGCGCCTCAGCGGCCTCATTCGCGCGGTCGGTATCCTTCCACAGGATCGACGCACAGGCCTCGGGGCTCACGACCGAATAGGCCGAGCTCGAGAGCATCAGGATGCGGTCGGCCACGGATAGCGCCAGCGCGCCACCAGAGCCGCCCTCGCCTGTCACCACCGAGACAATCGGCGTCTTAAGGCCGCTCATCTCCATGAGATTCTGGGCAATCGCCTCGCCCTGGCCGCGTTCCTCGGCACCGATGCCGCAAAACGCGCCCGAAGTATCGACCAGGCACAGAACCGGTCGACCAAACTTTTCGGCCTGGCGCATAAGGCGACGCGCTTTGCGGTAGCCCTCGGGATGTGCCATACCAAAGTTGCGACGCATGCGCTCTTTGGTCGTGGTGCCGCGTTCGATGGCGATGACCGTTACGGGGCATCCGTCTTTCCAGCCAATGCCAGCCACCACAGCAGCGTCGTCGCCAAAGTAGCGGTCGCCGTGCAGCTCCACAAATCCATCCAGGCCCAGCGAGATCATCTCGCCTGCCGTGGCGCGATCTGCCGAGCGGGTCTGCTTAACAATCTCGAGCGCGGTTTTTGGTGCGGCCGAGCGCTTGAACAAGTGTCCCAACTTTTTGCCGCGGCGACCCGTATGCACGATCTCATGCGGTGCCCCCAGGCCGGGCGCGTGCCCTTCGTGCAGCGCCAACAGCTCGCCTACCGTGAGCGCAATCTCGCCACGCGGAACAACGGCATCGCAAAAGCCGTGCTCCAGCAAAAACTCGGAGCGCTGGAATCCCTTGGGCAGGCGCTTGTGCATGTTCTGCTCGATCACGCGCGGGCCGGCAAATGCCGTCAGGGCATCCGGCTCTGCCAGGATAATGTCGCCCTCCATGGCAAAGCTCGCGGTTACGCCTCCGGTCGTGGGGTCGGTGAGCACCGTGATATACAGGCCGCCCACCTCGCTGTGGCGCCTAACTGCCGCAGAAATCTTGGCCATCTGCATAAGCGATGTCACGCCCTCTTGCATGCGCGCACCGCCCGAAACGGTAAAGCCGACAACTGGCAATCCCAGCTCGGTCGCATGCTCAAATGTGCGACAGATCTTCTCGCCCACCACGGAACCCATCGAGCCCATCATAAAGTTGGCATCCATAAAGAAGAGCGCGGTATCGCAACCGCAGATTTTGCCCCTGCCGCACACAACGGCATCGCGCTCGCCCGAACGCTCGCTCACGCTCTTAAGCTTGTCGGCATAACCGGGAAACGAGAGGAAGTCCTCCGACGCCAGATTAGCATCCCATTCCTCAAACGTGCCCTCGTCGACCGTCATGCGCATACGGTCGCGCCCGCTCACGCGAAAGTGCTTGCCGCAACGAGGGCAGACCTCGAGGTTGTCGTGCAGGCGCGCCTCATCGATCACACGGCGGCACTCCGGGCACTTGATAAACACGTGGCGCGCGGGAAACTCGGCGCACGACTCGGTCATCGGCCCCTCGAGGACGTTGACCGTCTTCGCTTTTCTATTCATCAGCATAGAGATGCCCCATCAGATCGGTGTGATACATGCCCGACAAGAACTCGTCGTTTGCCAGCACGTCGAGCTGAAGCTCGCTGTTTTCGCTCACGCCCTCGATCACGAGCTCGCCCAGGGCCGAGCGCATCTTGCGAATGGCGCCGTCACGCGTGGGCGCACACACGATGAGCTTGCCGAGCATGGAGTCGTAGTACGGCGGAACGTTCGCACCGGTAAACATGGCGGAATCCCAGCGCACGCGCGGACCACCCGGCACACGCAATGCGGTGACCGTTCCGCATGACGGCAGAAAGTCCGGCGTTTCGGCATTGATGCGGCACTCCATGGCGTGGTTGCGGACCGGTACGTCCTCCTGCTCAAAGGGCAGGGACTGGCCGGCGGCCACGCGCAGCTGCCACTTGACCAAGTCGGTATCGGTCACAAACTCCGTGACCGGATGCTCAACCTGCAGACGCGTGTTCATTTCCATGAAGTAGAAATTGCCGTCGTCCGAATACAGGAACTCGATGGTGCCGGCGCCCTCATAGCCAACGGCACGAGCCAGGTCGCGCGCGGCCTTGTGCATGCGCGCGCGAATGTCGTCGTGTCCGTCGAGGCACGGCGCGGGGCTCTCCTCGATCAGCTTTTGGTTGCGACGCTGTACCGAGCACTCGCGCTCGCCGAGCGAAAACACATGGCCCTGCTTATCGGCCATAATCTGCACCTCGACATGGTGCGCCGGCGCGACGAACTTCTCCATGTAGCACTCACCGTCGCCAAAAACGGCCTCGCCCTCGGCACGCGCTTCGATAAACGCTTTTGCCGCATCTTCCACGCGCTCGACCTTGCGAATGCCGCGACCGCCGCCACCCGCACGCGCCTTGATGAGCACGGGGCAGCCGATGCGCTCGGCCTCGGCCGTCGCCTCCTCGGGGCTTTTGAGCAAATCGCAGCCCGGTACGATGGGCACGCCCGCCGCGGCAGCCGTTCGACGCGCGGCGTCCTTGTCGCCCATGCTGTCGATCACCTCGGCCGAAGGACCGACAAACGTCAGGCCATACTTGTCGCAGTCGCGCACGAAGCTCGCCTTCTCGGAGAAAAAGCCATACCCGGGATGAATTGCCTTGGCGCCCGACTTTACGGCACAGGTGAGCACGGCATCGTCGTTGAGGTAGCTCTCGGCAAGACGCGGGCCGCCGATGCAATACGCCTCGTCGGCAAGCTGCACGTGTAGCGCGTCCGCATCGGCCGTGGAATAAACGGCGACGGTCTTGATGCCCATATCGCGGCACGCGCGGATAACACGGACCGCGACTTCGCCTCGATTGGCGATGAGCACTTTGTCGAACATGAAGCCTTCCTTAACTTTCGTGCATGAGTGCAAAAGACATATCGGCACGGCAGCAAACCTCACCGTTGACGCTCGCAGTACCCGTCGCAAAGCGGAACGGTCCGCGCGCACGCGTGATGGTGCACACCAGATCAACCGTGTCGCCCGGGCGCACCGGACGCTTAAAGCGCACCTTATCGAGACTCGTATAGAACGGCGTCGCGCCGCGTGCCTCCTCATCGCCCATCAGCAGCACGCAGCAGTTCTGGGCGAGCATCTCGCACTGAATCACGCCGGGGACGACCGGGTTTCCCGGAAAATGCCCCTGCAAAAAGTACTCGTCGCCCGTGATCGTGATCTTGCCGTGGGCCTCGTCGCCCACCAGCTCGGCCTCGTCGAGCAAAAGCATCGGTTCGCGATGCGGCAACAGTTCTTTAAGCTCTTCTTTGTTCATGGATATCACCTATCCGATCCTCATAAGGCAACTGCCGAACTCCACGAGGTCGCCGTCGGCCACGCAGATCTCGAGCACCTCGCCGTCTGCCTCGGCCGTCACCTCGTTGAGAACCTTCATGGCCTCGATGATGCAGAGGGTCTCACCGGCCTTGACCTTGGAGCCCACGTGCACAAACGGCTCGTCGCCCGGCGCCGGGGCAGCATAGAAAACGCCGACCATGGGAGCGGTCACCTCGGTGCCCTTGGGCTCCGGTGCGGCGGCAGGCGCCTGCGCGGCGGGCTCCGGTGCGGCAGGCGCGACTGTGGGAGCTGCAACTTGAGCGGCCACGGCACCCGGCATAGGCACGGGCACGGCAACCGGCTGCGCGGCACTCGCGCGCTCGAGTTCGACCGCGGTGCCATCGGGCTCCTCAACACGTACGCGCGTAAGGCCGCGGTCCTCCATCACATCGGCTATCTCGGCAAGTCTTTTGGAATCCATGCTCTAGCTCCTCGTATATCTACGCAGCGCGATGGCGGCGTTGTGCCCGCCAAAGCCCAGGTTGGTCGAAAGCGCCCAGGTAAGGTCGGCGCGAACCGCTCGATTAGGCGTGTAATCAAGATCGCAGGCGGGATCGGGCGTGTGGTAGTTAATGGTCGGGGGCACCACGCCCTGCTCGAGCGCCATGGCACAGGCCATGACCTCGATGGCACCCGTGGCACCGATCATGTGCCCGGTCATCGACTTGGTCGACGAGACGTGCGCGGCGCGTGCCGCGTCCTCGCCGAGCGCCCGCTTAATGCCTGTCGTCTCGGACGAATCGTTGAGCTTGGTCGAGGTGCCGTGGGCGTTGATGTAGAGACCCTCGGAAGGCTTGACGTCGCCCTCGGCTACCGCCAGCGATATCGCACGGGCAATGCCGGCGGCATCGGGGTCGGGGCTCGTAATGTGATAGGCATCATCGGTGTTGCCGTAGCCCACGACCTCGGCATAAATGTGCGCACCGCGCGCCTGCGCATGCTCCATGCTCTCGAGTACCAGCACGCAGGCGCCCTCACCCATCACAAAGCCATCGCGGTCTGCGTCGAACGGGCGGCAGGCCGTCGCGGGATCGGGGTTGGTGGTCAATGCGCGGCAGGACGTAAAGCCTGCAACAGCATCGGGGATAATGGCCGCCTCGGCACCGCCCGCGAGGATCGCGTCGGCATAGCCGTGCTTGATAGCACGGAACGCCTCGCCCACCGCATGGGCCGAGGTCGCGCACGCAGTCACGACTGGCAGGGTCGGTCCCTTTGCCTTGTGACGGATTGCGATATTGCCCGATGCCATGTTGGGGATCATCATCGCGATCATGTAAGGCGATGCGCGGCGGGGCCCACGGTCGGCAATCGTATGGACGTTGTCGACGAGCGTCTGCATGCCGCCCACGCCCGACCCCACGTAAACGCCCAGGCGCTCGCGATCGATGGCGCCTTCGGCATCAAAGCCCGCATCGTGCATGGCCTCGTCCGAAGCCACCAGCGCAAACTGAACGCAGGGATCGAGATGCTTGGCGTCACGCTTGCCAAAGTACTCGTTGCCGTCAAAGCCCTTGACTTCGGCCGCCACCTTGACGGTAAACGCATCGGTATCGAAGTGCGTGATCGGGCCGATGCCACAGGTCCCGGCGCACATGGCCGCCCAGGTGGCAAGCGCGGTGTTGCCGAGCGGCGATACGGCACCGATGCCGGTGATTGCAACTCTCTGTTCCATCATGGTCTCCTCATCCAAGCCGTTCTTCGGCCCTGGTTTCTACATCGCCATTCCGCCGTCGACGCGCACGACCTCGCCCGTAATGTAGGCAGCCGCATCACTCGCTAAAAAGCGCACCACGCCGGCCACTTCCTCGGGGCGTGCCATGCGCTTAAGGGGAATCTGTTCCTCGGTTGCCGTACGCACCTTCTCCGAGAGCTTTGCCGTCATATCTGTCTCGACAAACCCGGGGGCGACCGCGTTCGCTCGTACGCCACGAGGCGCAAGCTCGCGCGCCACCGCCTTGGTAAGCCCTATCACGCCCGCCTTGGAAGCAGCGTAGTTGGCTTGCCCGGCATTGCCCATCAGGCCCACGACCGAGCTCATGTTGACGACGCAACCGCCGCGCTGGCGCATAAAGGTCTTGGTGAGCGCGCGCGTCATATTGAATGTTCCCTTGAGATTGACATCGAGCACGCGATCGAATGCGTCATCGCCCATGCGCATGAGCAGGCCATCGCGGGTGATGCCGGCATTGTTGACGAGCGCCCAAATGGAACCAAAGTCGTTGAGGACCGCTTCCACACACGCGTTGACGGCAGCGGGATCGGCCACGTCGCATTGATATGCGCGTGCCGTGGCGCCAACCGCCTCACAGGCTTCGCACGTCTCGCGCGCCGCATCGACGCTGCCGGCATAGACGACGGCGATATCAAAGCCGTCCTCCGCCAGACCGACAGCGCAGGCGCGGCCGATACCCCGCGAGCCGCCCGTGACCAGTGCCACGCGACGTGAGTCGTTGCGCTCGAGCGCGCCGTTGTTCAAGTTGCCCATGTCATTCCTTTCGGGTTACAGCCCTGTGGACTATGCGAGCTCGTCGGCAATAGCTGCGACCTGCTCGGCCGTTTCGCACGAATACACGCGAACGTCGCTCAGCGTACGCTTGGCCAGGCCCGACAGCGTTTTGCCAGGGCCGACCTCAATAAACGTGTCGATGCCCTGATTCTGCAGAGCATGCAGCGTGTCGACCCAACGAACGGCATGACTCACCTGATTGGCCAAGACATCCGATGCCGCTCGCGGGTCCGCCGGATAGGGCGCCGCCGTCATGTTTGCCATGACCGGAATCAGCAGCGGTGACGGCGCGTGGCCGGCTTGGATATACGTCGCCAGCCCCTCAGTCGCCTCGGCCATATAGGGGCTATGAAATGCGCCCGACACCGCGACTTTCATAGCGCGGCCGCCAGCCTCTTTTACTAGGACGTCGAGCTCCTGCAGCGCCTCGGGCGGTCCGGCAACAACCGTCTGCTGCGGACTGTTGTAGTTGACCGGCCAGCAGTCCTCGCCGCCCTGTTTTGCCAGGTTCTCGACTTGCGCCGCATCGAGCTTGATGACGGCGCGCATGCCGCCCGGATGGCGCTCGGCAGCCGCGGCCATCAGCGCCGCGCGCTCGCACACGAGCTCAAAGCCCGCTCGCGTATCGAACGCCCCCGCAAAGGTGAGCGCGGCGACCTCGCCAAGCGAAAAACCCGCACAGGCGGCAGGTACCACGCCGCGCTCACGCAGGGCGGCAGCCGCTGCCAGATCGTGAACGAACACGCACGGCTGCGTGTTCTCGGTCTGCGAGAGCTCCTCCTTGGAGGCGCTTCGGCACTGCTCACTGGTCCCCGGGCGCACCTCGTCGGCAATGGCGAACACCTCGGCGGCGGCCGGCGATGCCTCGATCAGGTCGACGCCCATCGCGGGGTGCTGGGCGCCCTGGCCGGCAAACAGAAACGCTACGCCACCCATGCGCACGCACCCTTCAGGACGTGCTCGGCGCCATCGACCAGGTCGTCAACGATTTCACGTGCACTTTGGCGCTCGTTGACCATGCCGGCAATCTGTCCACACAAAAACGAGCCCTCTTCGTAATTGCCGTCCTTGGCGGCCTTGCGAAGGGCGCCCGTGCCCATGGCCCCGAGCTCCTCGACGCTTACGCCCGCCGCCTCGCTCTTGGCGTAGGCGTTGGTGAAGGGGCTCTTGAGGGCACGCACCGGGTGTCCCGTCGAGCGGCCGGTCGCACGCGTCGAGGTGTCGTTGGCCTTCAGGACCATCTCCTTGTACTGCTCCGATACGGTGCACTCATCTGCGATCAGAAAGCGCGTACCCACCTGCACGCCGGCGGCGCCCAGCATAAAGGCGGCCGCCACGCCGCGGCCATCGGCGATACCGCCAGCCGCAACCACGGGAATATCGACCGCATCGACAACCTGCGGCACCAGTGCCATCGTCGAGGTCTCGCCAATATGGCCGCCTGATTCGGTACCCTCGGCAACCACGGCAGTGGCTCCACGACGCGCCACGAGGCGCGCCAGCGCCACCGAGGCAACGACCGGGATGACCTTGATGCCCGCCTCGTTCCACGCCTTCATGTACTTGGTGGGATTGCCGGCACCCGTCACGACGACCGGCACCCGCTCGTCAATCACGACCCGCGCGACCTCGTCGGCAAACGGGCTCATGAGCATGACGTTGACGCCAAAGGGCTTATCCGTCCTGGCGCGCAGCTCATGAATCTGGTCGCGCAGCCAGTTGGCGTCGGCGTTCATGGCCGCGATAATCCCTAAGCCGCCCGCCTCGGACACTGCGGACGCCAGCGAGGCGTCGGCGATCCAGGCCATACCGCCCTGGAACACGGGCTTTTCGATGCCGAGCAGATCGCAGAGAGGAGTCTTGAGCATCTCTACTTCTCCAATGCCGCCTCGACCGTATCGGCGAACTCGCCGACCGTCTTGGGGTTCTCCTCGGTATCGAGCTGGATGCCAAACTCGTCCTCAACGGCGACGAGGATCTCGACGGTGCCCAGACTGTCGAGACCAATCTCCTCGAGCGTGGACTCGGGCTTCATCTCGACGTCGTCAAGACCGGCGGTCTCGCGGATAACATCGCAAACGCGCTCGAAGGTCTTCTGATCTGCCATGGTAGTTCTCCTTTGTTTGTGCCCTAGGGGCGTTTTTATTTCCTATGTGCAACTACTTCCAACGAAGTAGATAGCCACCTATATCCAGACCGGCGCCAAATCCAACGAGGGTGATGGTGTCGCCCGTGTGAAGTGCACCGGCGTTTGCCAGCCGGTCGAGGGCAAGCGGAATGCATGCGCTCGAAATGTTGCCGGTCTCGCGCAGCGTTCGAACCACGCGCTTGTCTGGCACACCGAGGCGCTTGACCGCCTGACTCAGGATTCGTTCGTTAGCCTGATGGAATACAAAATGGTCGATGTCCTCGACCGAAATGCCCGCATCGCTCGCAAGCTTATGGACCGTGTCGCAAATCGCGTTGACGCCGAACTTGAACACGCGGCGGCCATTCATGGACAGCACGCTCTCGCTATCTGCGGAGGCCTTAAACGGCGAGGTGCCGACCAGACCGGGAACGCACAACGTCTCGACGTCGGGCGCCGTCGAAAGCTCAACGGCAAGGGGGCTGTCTCCCCCAGCCTCAATCACCGCGGCGCCTGCCCCATCGCCAAAGAGCACACAGGTGGCGCGGTCGGTCCAGTCGAGCGCGCGCGTCATCTGCTCGGCGGCAACGACAAGCACATGCTTGGCTCGTCCTCGGGCGATATAGCCCTCGGCAACATCGAGCGCAAATACGAAGCCGGCGCAGGCAGCCGAGACATCGAAGGCAGGGCACGTCGCGCCCAGTCGCTCAGCAACGGCACACGCCTCGGCGGGAACAAGGTGGTCACCCGTCGTCGTCGAGCAGACGATCAAATCCAGCTGGCTCGCGTCGATTCCGGACACCTGGAGTGCCCGCTCGCTCGCCGCTACGGCAAGGTCGTCAAGTGACTCGGTGGTGCATACATGGCGGCTCTTGATACCTGTGCGGGTAAAAATCCACTCATCCGAGGTATCGAGGAACTCGGACAGCTCATCATTGGAAACACTGCGCTTAGGAAGCGCCGAGCCCGTTCCAAGAATCGTGAAACCCATCACTAACCTCCTTTGAGTTGTTGACGTGTTTACATCGACCAAGAGAGGATAGCGCATTTCAGTCGTTGTTAACGTGTTAACATTAAATTGTCCAAATGCGACAAAGGCTTCACATTGTGTCTCTCTCGACACCATTGCGTTATTCACTTATTCATTAAGGAGGTAGCAGCCGTTATGGATGCCAAATTAACGATAGTCGACGTAACCGGATCGACCAACGATGACCTGCTCGAAGCAGGAAAACAGGGAGCGCCGCACGGCACAGGACTTGCCGCCCGGGCTCAGACAGCAGGACGCGGCCGGCGCGGCCACAAGTGGGATTCAACCGCCGGCAACCTATTGCTTTCGATTGTCCTGCGTCCATGCGTTAATCCTGCGAAGTACTCTGGTCTTGCTGCCGTCAGCGGCCTAGCGGTGCTCGAGGCGCTCGAAAAACAGGGTCTTGCAAACGAGATTGGCCTCAAATGGCCCAACGACCTGGTCGCGCGTGGACGCAAACTCGGCGGCATTCTGGTCGAGGCCGCACGCGATAACGAAGGCAAACCTTTCGCCGTCTGTGGCATTGGTGTCAATGTGAACTATGCGCCCCAAGAGGTGCCCGATGGCGGCCTGCCGGCAATCGGTCTCTCGGACCTTAACGAGAACGTTCCAGCTGTCGACATGCTCCTCGATGAGGTCTATCACGCAGTTATAGACGCTATAGATGCCTGGGCAGAACGCCTCAACGCCATGGAAGAAAACACCGGACCGCTCGCGCCCGTCCACGGCGAATATGTCGCTCACCTCAATTGGATTGGAAAGCACGTTATCGCCCGCTCCCTTGCCGGTGACGAGCTGGCGCGAGGCATCTTTAAAACGGTCGATGGCTTTGGTCGTGCGTGCATCGAAACAGAAGACGGCTTGCGATCCTTCCATTTTGAGGAAGCGTCATTGCGCCCCTTGAGTGAGTAGGTCGCCACAGCCAGCCGCTCGGCAGCCTTACCCGGCGATCCAAACCCATCATGCAAAACAAAAGGGCCCCGCTACCGTAACGGCAGCGGGGCCCTTTAAGCTATGAGCGATATCGCTTAGAGCTTGATGTCGATGTCGACGCCAGCGGGGAGGTCGAGACGCATAAGCGAATCAACGGTGCCCGAGGTGGGGTCGAGGATGTCGATGAGGCGCTTGTGGGTGCGCATCTCGAACTGCTCACGGGAGTCCTTGTTCACGTGCGGCGAGCGGATAACCGTGTACAGGTTGCGCTCGGTGGGCAGGGGGACAGGACCGGAAACGCGAGCGCCGGTCTTCTGAGCGGTCTCGACGATGAGCTTCGCGGACTGATCGACGACCTCGTGATCATAGCCCTTGAGGCGAATGCGGATCTTCTGGGTAGCCAACTTAAACCTCCAAAGAGTGCGAGAGATGTTCTCGCAGGATTACGTAACAGGGAGCTCGAACTTAGGCGTTCTTGCTCATGACCTCGTCCACGATGGACTTGGGCGCGGGCTCATAAGAGTCGAACTGCATCGTGTAGGATGCACGGCCCTGGGTCTGGGAGCGAAGGTCGGTAGCGTAACCGAACATCTCGCCCAGCGGCACCTTGGCACGGATGAGCTTGCTGTTCTTGCGATCCTCCATGCCCTCGATCTTGCCGCGGCGACCGGAGAGGTTGCCCATAACGTCGCCCATGTACTGCTCGGGGGTCTCGACCTCGACAGCCATGATCGGCTCGAGCAGCTGCGGATCGGACTTCTTGAGGGCGTCCTTGATAGCCATGGAACCGGCGATCTTGAAGGCGGCCTCGGAGGAGTCGACCTCGTGGTAAGAACCGTCGAACAGGGTGACCTTAACGTCGAGGACCGGGAAGCCGGCGATAACACCGGTGTTCAGGGCCTCCTGGATGCCCTTGTCGATGGACGGGATGTACTCCTTGGGCACGACGCCGCCGACGATAGCGTTGACGAACTCGTAGCCGAAGCCCTCCTCCATCTTCTCGAGCTTGATGACGGCGTGGCCGTACTGACCGCGACCGCCGGACTGACGGACGAACTTGCCCTCAGCCTTCTCGACGTCGTGACCAGCGGTCTCGCGGTAGGCAACCTGGGGCTTACCGACGTTAGCGTCAACCTTGAACTCGCGGAGCAGACGGTCGACGATGATCTCGAGGTGCAGCTCGCCCATGCCGGCGATGATGGTCTGGCCGGTCTCGTGGTTGGTGGACACCTGGAAGGTCGGGTCCTCCTCGGCGAGCTTGGTCAGAGCCAGGGACATCTTGTCCTGCTCGGCCTTGGTCTTGGGCTCGATGGCAACGTCGATAACGGGCTTAGCGAACTCGATCTTCTCGAGGACGATCTCCTTGCCCTCGGCGCACAGGGTGTCACCGGTGGTGGAGTTCTTGAATCCGACGCAAGCGACGATGTCGCCGGCGGCAGCGTCGTCACGGTCGATACGCTCGGCGGCGTTCATCTCGAGGATGCGGCCGAGGCGCTCGCGCTGACCGTTGGAAGCGTTGACAACGTAGGAGCCGGACTCGGCGCGGCCGGAGTAAACGCGGACGTAGGTGAGCTTACCGACGAACGGGTCGGTCATGATCTTGAAGACCAGGCCGGAGAAGGGCTCGTCGAAGGAAGGATGACGCTGGATCTCCTCGCCGGTGTCCGGATCGGTACCGGTGACGGCCTCAACGTCGAGCGGGCTGGGCAGGTAGTCGACGACAGCGTCGAGCAGCTCCTGGACGCCCTTGTTCTTGTAGGCGGAGCCCACGAAGACGAGGTTGAGCTCGTTGGCCAGAACGCCCTTACGCAGAGCAGCCTTGAGCTCCTCGACGGTGAAGTCCTCCTCCATGAGGATCTTCTCCATGAGCTCGTCGTCAAAGCTGGCAGCAGCGTCGAGGAGCTCCTCGCGCTTGGTGGCAGCGATGTCGGCGAACTCAGCCGGGATCTCGTCCATCGGCTCGGGGTAGGTCATGCCCTTCTCGTCGGCCTTGAAGTCCCATGCAGTCATGGTGACCAGGTCGATGACGCCCCAGAAGTTGTCCTCGGCGCCCATCGGGACCTGAGCGGCCACGGCGTTAGCGTCGAGACGATCCTTCATGGTCTCGATAGCGTTGAAGAAGTCAGCGCCCACGCGGTCATACTTGTTGATGAAGGCGATGCGGGGAACGTTGAAGGTAGAAGCCTGACGCCAAACGGTCTCAGACTGGGGCTGAACGCCGGCAACGGCGTCGAAGACGGCGACAGCGCCATCGAGGACGCGCAGGCAGCGCTCGACCTCGGCGGTGAAGTCAACGTGGCCCGGGGTGTCGATGATCTGGATGCGGTAGTCCTTGCCGTCCTTGTTCCAGAAGCAGGTGGTAGCAGCGGAGGTAATGGTTACGCCGCGCTCCTGCTCCTGAACCATCCAGTCCATGGTGGCAGCGCCCTCATGGACCTCACCGATCTTGTGGGTCTTACCGGTGTAGTAAAGAATACGCTCGGTCGTGGTGGTCTTACCGGCATCGATGTGGGCCATGATGCCGATGTTACGGGTATCGGAAAGCTTGTACTTAGGCTTAGCCATGTTAGTTCCTTACCTTAACTTACCAACGATAGTGAGAGAACGCGCGGTTGGCCTCGGCCATCTTGAAGACGTCCTCACGCTTCTTGACGGAAGCGCCCAGGCCGTTGGAGGCGTCGAGGATCTCGTTGGCGAGACGCTCGGCCATGGTCTTCTCCTTGCGAGCGCGGGAGAAGTTGACGATCCAGCGGATACCCAGAGCGGTGGAACGACGGGAGTTGACCTCCATCGGGACCTGATAGGTAGCGCCGCCGACACGCTTGGGCTTAACCTCGAGCGTGGGCTTGACGTTGTCCATAGCCTTCTTGAAGGTAGCGAGAGCGTCGCCACCCTCAGACTTCTCGGCAACGATCTCGAAAGCGGTGTAAACGATGCGCTCAGCGGTGGCCTTCTTGCCGTCAAGAAGGACCTTGTTGATGAGCTGAGTCACCAGGCGGTTGTTGTAAACGGCGTCAGGCTGAACCTCACGACGATTAGCTGCTGCACGACGCGGCATGTGAAATCTCCTTAAGTGTCTACCGTGCGGCGCTTAGGCGGCACACGGCGAAAGTATCAAAACGTTATCTGGCTTATTTAGCCTTGGGGCGCTTAGCACCGTACTTGGAACGGGCCTGCATACGGTTCTGGACCGGAGCAGCGTCGTAGGCGCCACGGATGACGTGATAACGGACACCAGGGAGGTCACGGACACGACCGCCGCGGACGAGCACGATGGAGTGCTCCTGCAGGTTGTGGCCCTCACCCGGGATGTAAGCAGTAACTTCGATGCCGTTGACAAGGCGAACACGGGCAACCTTACGAAGAGCCGAGTTCGGCTTCTTGGGGCTCGTGGTGAAGACGCGGGTGCACACGCCGCGCTTCTGGGAGTTGTGCTGCAGAGCAGCGTTCTTGGACTTCTTGGGCACGGAACGACGGCCCTGGCGAACCAGCTGGTTAATAGTAGGCAAAGCGTACTCCTTCTCGAATGATTCCAGCTTTCTGTAAAGTGCAACGGCTTGAATCGAGGGGTCAGCATCCCCCTACGAAACACGCAGTTCGATAGGATACGTGCCGTTAGCTGTGTCGTCAACAGACCACGCCGCCGGGCGTATCCCAAAATAGCTATATTTCCGCAAAGCCTCCATAAAAGGAATCCCCGCCTGTGCGCAAGTGCCCATTCCAGCCGTCCATGTAACGCAAAAATGGCCGCTTCCCCTAGTGGGAAGCGGCCTCAAGTCTTACGAGTAGACGATGGTAAAGGGTACTTCTGTTTCGGTCTCTCCTGTTGATGTGCACCTCGTTCCCTCAAGGGTTACCGATACAACCTGATCGACATTGATGAGCCTTGCCGGAACCCAGATGTTCTCTCCGCTATTGCGCGCCATCGAAACATAGAAATTGTACGCCCCTGCGTCGTCATCTTCGATAATCTGCTCCGATCCATCCTTGTAGCTGACGGTCAGTTTATGATCAACTGCTTCATAGCCCAGATCATCGATGTGCGTCTGGATGGAAAACGGGCTGATCTCGAGAGGCGAGTCGTCGGAGCGGAGCTCCTTTGTATCGACGTGCGCTCCGACGTTAAACTCTGGCGTCGATACCTCGATCGCCTTCGCATCCTCACCTTTGCCCTCCGTCCAACTGATATTCCAGGTGACCGCATGTCGTAAATCTCGATCGCGATTCCAAGATGCAAAGTACATCGTGCCGTTAATGACCGTGTCGCTTGATGTGTCTTTATCAATGGTGCAGCGTGTATCAGCCCATTCCTCGCCGAAGTTCATGCTGGGTGTACTGACGCCCCCTTCTTCTTCACCATAGAGAACAAGTTCGCCAGTCTCTGCTGCCGGCTTGTAGTAGTTAACACCATTTGGATTGGACAACGTAAACGTCACGGCACCGCAACCGTTTTTATCGATAGCCATATCATGAATGTCGAGTGTATAGCCGTTGCCCTCGACGGACAGATTGACCTTCTGTACTGAACCCTCCAAGCTTTGGGGCGCAATGCCGTCACCAAACTCTCTGGTGTAGGTATATTTAGTCCCCGACGAGCCACCTTGAGTCCAGGTAATGGACTCTCCGTTGCCATGGTTTCCCCAGGCAGAGGCAAAATAGCTGGAATTGACGACGGCGTAGGCGACCCCTCCGGTCGCCAGCACTCCGGCAAGGCATCCGATTACGGCAACATAGAGAGGCTTCGCGTGACCCTTTCGGCGAAGCGGCTCGCCAGCAGCGGCATAAAGAACACGGTCGGCAAGATCGCTATCGGCTTGGATGGACTCGAAGGCCTGCTTGATTTGATTGGATTTCACGGTCGCCCTCCTCTAGGATGAATTTGAGCTTCGATCTACCGCGAGCTAAACGCGTTCGAACGGTCGCGGCTGGCACATGCAGTAACTCGGCAATCTCTGAGGTCGAAAAGCCCAGATAGTAATAGAGCACGATGGGGACACGGAATCGCTCCGGAAGTCGCATAACGTCTGACAGGACCGCCTTGGTCTCATCCTGCGCCGCCGAAAGCGAATCGGCCAGGTTCTCAATATCCTCTACACGCCTCCATGGCTTTCGAAAGAGCGATTTACATTCATTGATCGTGACCCGGATAAGCCAGCGGCGAAGATGTTCCCAACTTTCAAAGTGTCCATCGCTTTTAAGCAACTTAAGAAAGACATCTTGGGCAATATCGTCGGCATCGGCGCGATCGCGCAGGTACGTCAAGGCGATTCGAAACACGACATCCCGGTGATCTTCGACCGCCTGTCTAAATGCTTGTTCTTCCATAATCACCTCCCGGTGACGGTAATGATTCTTGATGAGGTCCTCACCATAGATACGCTCTGGCCGGACGAAATGTTTCAAATTCAAGCAGGAAAAACCTACCAAAATAAACCTGTCCCTTTTTGGCAAGGGATCAACGGAACGCAACAGGTTGAGCATACGCAAGCGAGCGGCCCCCAGAGCGTACAAGGTGGCATGAAAAAGGCAGGGCATTGACCTTTTGGTCATGCCCTGCCTTTTGAATGACAGATTGTAGCTCTGGGGGCCGCGCAGCGACGGAGGTCGCCGCCGTTCGTTAGAACGGCGGAACTAATTACTCCTCGTCGTTGTCCTTGGCCTCTTCGGCGTCGTCGGTGTCCACGAGCTGGTTGAGCAGCTCGTCGAGGGAAGCCATGTCCTCGTTGATCGCGCCGTTGGCGGGAGCCTTCTTGTCGTCGATCGGGGCGCCCAGGAGCTCCTCGTCGGCGTCGGCGTGATGCGTCGGAGCGGAGGTACCCAGCAGGATGTCATCCGGACCGTCGGGGCTAAAGACCATCTGCAGCAGCTGCGAGAGGTCTTCCTCGTCGGCAACGTCGTCGTTGTTCTCGAGGATGTAGAGCAGGTCGTGGGCCTCGAGGCCGTCACGGAGCTCCTCGATCGCCTTGGCGCCGATGCCATCGATGCGCAGCAGATCCTCCTCGGACTTGCCAACCAGGTCGCCGACCGTCTCGATGCCAACCTCGCTGAACTTGTTGGTCCAGCGCTGCGACACGCCCAGGTCGTCGAACAGGTACAGACGAGCCTTCTCGGCGGAGATGGTGTGGCCGTTGCGGGTGAACGAACCGTCAGCACCACCGAACTCGTCGTAGCCGGCCCAGTCGAGCTGCTGCGGGAGCTGCTCGTCCAGGTCCTTGAGCTCCACAGGAGCCCACTCGGGCAGCGACTTGGCGTTGGGCGAAGCCGGGCCGTCGATGTCCACGTAGCCGTCGGCCGTGCGATACGTCAGCTTGGCGTTGGCGTACGGCTTGAGGCCGGTACCAGCCGGGATCTTCTTACCGACGATGACGTTGGACTTAAGGTCGAGCAGGTGGTCGACCTTGCCCTCGATGGCAGCCTCGGTAAGGACGCCAGCGGTACGGATGAACGAAGCGCTCGACAGCCAGGAGTCGATGTTGGACGCGACCTTGAGCGTACCCAGGATGACGGGCTCGGCCACGGGAGCCTGACCGCCCAGACGGGCAACGCGCTCGACCTCGTCGGCAAACTCGTAGCGGTCGACGTACTGACCAAGTAGGTACTTGGAGTCGCCGGGGTTGGTGATCTGAACGCGACGCAGCATCTGACGTGCGAGCACCTCGATGTGCTTGTCGTTCAGGTCGACGCCTTGGCTGGTGTAGACGTCCTTGACGCTCTCGACGAAGGTGTGCATCGTCGACTCGATGTCGGTCAGCTTGCGCAGGTTGCGGAAGTTAACGAAGCCCTTGGTGATCTGGTCGCCGGCGCGAACCTCGCAGCCGTCCTCGATCTCGGGCATAAAGCGCACCGAAGCGGGGACGCGACGCTCGTCGAGGACACGGGTGTGATCCTCGGAGTCGGTGAGCGTCAGCACGTACTCGGACTTCTCGGGCTTAATCGAGAGGTGGCCGGAGTACGGAGCCAGCTCGGCCTCGCGACCCAGGATCTTCTCGTTGACGTTGCCGACGATATCGAACATACGGCTGACCGTAGGCAGACCCTGCGTAATATCGTCGACGCCAGCGACGCCGCCGGAGTGAATGGTACGCATCGTAAGCTGCGTACCGGGCTCGCCGATGGACTGGGCGGCAATAATGCCGACCGCGGTACCGATGGCGACCGGACGACGGGTGGAAAGATCCCAGCCGTAGCACTTCTGGCACACGCCGTACTTGGAGCGGCAGGTGAGCAGCGCGCGAAGCTTGACCTTCTTAAGGCCGGCATCGACCATCTTCTGGATGTCAGCGACCTTCTCGATGTAGCCGTCCTGCTCAAAGAGCACGGTGCCATCGGGAGCCACGACGTCCTCAATGAAGCAACGGCCGACGAGGTCGGTGTTGAGGTCGGTGGTGCCGGGGATGATGAGGTTGTAGGTGACGCCCTCGTGCGTACCGCAGTCCTCCTCGCGGACGATGACGTCCTGGGCCACGTCGACCAGACGACGGGTCAGGTAACCAGAGTCTGAGGTGTGGGATGCGGTATCGACCAGGCCCTTACGGGCGCCGTAGGTCGAAATGAAGTACTCGAGCGGCAGCAGGCCCTCGCGGAAGTTCGCCTTAATGGGAAGGTCGATCGTCTCGCCGGACATGTCTGCCATCAGGCCACGCATGCCGCCGAGCTGACGCAGCTGGGTCTTAGAACCACGGGCGCCGGAGTCGGCCATCATGTAGAGCGGGTTCTCCTCGTCGAACAAGTCGAGCATGAGCGCTGCAACCTTATCGGTACAAGCGGTCCACTCGTTAACGACTTCGATGTGGCGCTCCGTCTCGTTGATGAAGCCCTCCTCGAAGTACTCGTTGATCTGGTCGACGTTGGCCTGGGCGCGATCGAGCAGCTCCTGCTTCTCGGCAGGGATGAGAGCGTCCCACACCGAGATGGTGAGGCCGGCGCGGGTAGCGTAGTGGAAGCCGGAGTACTTGATGGCGTCGAGGATCGGGCCGACCTTGGCCTCGGGATAGCGATCGCAGCAGTCCGCAACCAGCTTGGCCACGTCGCCCTTGACCATCTTGTAGTTCATGAACTCGTAGTCTTCGGGCAGGCACTGGCGGTTGAAGATGATGCGGCCGATAGAGGTCTCGAAGCGCGCGGTCTTGTTGCCGGTGACGTCGTAGTCGACAAACTCGTTCTTGCCGTTCTTGACGCGGAAGATACGGGTGCCGTCCTCGTTGATGACATTGGCGTCGGCAGCGGACACGCGGACCTGAATCTTGGCCTGCATGTCGACCTCGGAGCGGCAGTCATAGGCGTGCAGCGCGTCGTCGAAGCTGGCGAACACGTGGTTCTCGCCCGGCAGACCGTCGCGGACCTGGGTCAGGTAGTACACACCGATGATCATGTCCTGCGAGGGGATGTTAACCGGCTTGCCGGATGCCGGCGAGCGCAGGTTGTTCGCAGAGAGCATAAGCACGCGAGCCTCGGCCTGAGCCTGGCTGGACAGCGGCACATGGACAGACATCTGGTCGCCGTCGAAGTCGGCGTTGAAGGGCGAGCAGACCAGCGGATGCAGGTGGATAGCCTTGCCCTCGACCAGCACCGGCTCAAAGGCCTGGATGGACAGACGGTGCAGGGTCGGTGCACGGTTGAGCAGCACGACGCGGCCGTCGATGACCTCTTCGAGGATATCCCACACAAAGGTGGCACCGCGGTCGATAGCGCGCTTGGCGCCCTTGATGTTCTCGACCTTGCCGAGCTCGACCAGGCGCTTCATGACGAAGGGCTTGAAGAGCTCCAGCGCCATGGTCTTGGGCAGACCGCACTGGTGCAGCAGCAACTTGGGGTCGGTAACGATTACCGAACGGCCGGAGTAGTCGACACGCTTGCCCAGCAGGTTCTGACGGAAACGACCCTGCTTGCCCTTGAGGGCCTCGGCGAGCGACTTGAGCGGGCGACCGCCACGGCCAGAGACCGGGCGACCACGACGGCCGTTGTCGAACAGGGCGTCCACGGACTCCTGGAGCATGCGCTTCTCGTTGTTCACGATGATCGCAGGGGCGTCCAGGTCGAGCAGGCGCTTGAGTCGGTTGTTACGGTTGATCACGCGACGATACAGGTCGTTGAGGTCGGACGCGGCAAAGCGACCGCCGTCGAGCTGGACCATCGGGCGCAGATCGGGCGGAATGACCGGGATGACATCCAGGATCATGTTCGCGGGGCTGTTGCCACCCTTCAGGAAGGCGTCAACGACCTCGAGGCGCTTGACGGCCTTCTCGCGCTTCTGCTTCTGGGAATCCTCGTCGGCAATGATGGCCTTGAGCTTCTCGGCCTCGGAAGGAAGGTCGATGGCAGCGAGCAGGTCGCGGACGGCCTCGGCACCCATGCCACCCTTGAAGTACATGGAGTAGTAGCGGGTCATCTCGCGGAACAGCGGCTCATCGGAGATGAGGTCGCGCTCGGTGAGCTTCATGAAGGCGTTGAAGGCGTCCGTGCGGAGCTGCTTCTCGTCCTTGCACTCTTCCTCGATGTCGACGATGCCAGAGGCGATCTCCTCGGGGGTCAGCGGCTCCTCGTCGGAGAACTCGTCAAAGTTCTCGGGGTCGCCCTGCTCCTTGAGGGACTCGATCTGGCGGGCGCACTCGGCATCGATCTCTTCCAGATCGGCGGCGAGCTCCTCGCGCAGGTCGTCAGCGTCGGCCTCGCGAGCCTCGTAGTCAACCTCGGTGATGATGTAGCTGGCAAAGTACAGAACCTTCTCGAGGTCCTTGGACTTGATGTCGAGCATACGGCTCATCGGGAAGCTCGTGGGGCTCTTGAAGTACCAGATGTGGGACACGGGAGCGGCGAGCTCGATGTGGCCCATGCGGTCGCGACGCACCTTGGCCGAGGTGACCTCGACGCCGCAGCGCTCGCAGACGATGCCCTTAAAGCGGATGCCCTTGTACTTGCCGCAGGAGCACTCCCAGTCCTTGGCGGGACCGAAGATCTTCTCGCAGAACAGGCCGTCCTTCTCGGGCTTGAGGGTACGGTAATTGATGGTCTCCGGCTTCTTGACCTCACCGTGCGACCAGGAACGGATCTGGTCGGCGGAGGCAAGGGAGATCTTTACCGAGTCAAAATCAGTAGCTTCGAAATCTGCCACAGTCAACTACTCCTTATCAGTGGTCGTGGCGGCGACAGCCTCGGGTGCCTCGGCGGTCTCGGCATCCTCGGCCTCGACGTCGGTGTCAACGCCGGCGAGCGCAGCCAGGTCGTCGAGAGCAGAGGTCTCCTCGGCGGTCACAGGGGCGGAGGCGTCCTCGTCGGCATCGTGCATGGGCTCGATGTCCAGCGCGAGGGAGCGGATCTCCTTGACGAGAACCTTGAAGGACTCGGGGATACCCGGGACAGGAACGTTCTCGCCCTTGACGATGGACTCGTAGGTCTTGACGCGGCCCACGGTATCGTCGGACTTGACGGTCAGGATCTCCTGCAGGACGTTGGAAGCGCCGTAAGCGTACAGTGCCCAAACTTCCATCTCGCCGAAGCGCTGGCCGCCGAACTGGGCCTTGCCGCCCAGAGGCTGCTGGGTAACCAGGCTGTAAGGGCCAGTCGAACGGGCGTGGATCTTGTCGTCGACCATGTGGCCGAGCTTGAGGATGTAGGACGTACCCACGGTAATGGGCTCGCGGAACTCCTCGCCGGTACGGCCGTCGAACAGACGGGTCTTGCCGCGCTCGTCAAGCTGGGTGACGAACTCGGGGCGCATGTGATCGCCAAAGGCAGCGGTGGCCTTGTTGAGCATGTTCTTGTTGGCACGACGGATGACCTCGGCGATCTCGTCCTCCTTGGCGCCGTCGAAGACGGGCGTCGCGGTGAAGAACGGACCGGGGACGTACTTGTCGGAGTCGGCCTGCTCGGTATCCCAACCGCAGGCAGCAGCCCAGCCAAGGTGGCACTCGAGCAGCTGGCCGACGTTCATACGCGAAGGAACGCCCAGCGGGTTGAGGATAACGTCGATCGGGGTACCGTCAGCCATGTAGGGCATGTCCTCGACCGGCAGAACGTTACAGATAACACCCTTGTTGCCGTGGCGGCCGGCGATCTTATCGCCCTGCTGGATCTTACGACGCTGGGCGACGTAGACGCGCACCTGCTCGTTGACGCCGGGGGCCAGGTCGTCGCCGTTCTCGCGGCTAAAGCGGACGACGTCGATGACGCGGCCGTAAGCGCCGTGAGGCATCTTAAGGGAGGTGTCACGGACATCGTGGGCCTTGGCACCGAAGATGGCGCGCAGCAGGCGCTCCTCGGCGGTCAGAGCGCTCTCGCCCTTAGGCGTGACCTTACCGACCAGGATGTCGCCAGGGCCGACCTCGGCGCCGATGCGGATGATGCCGTCCTCGTCGAGGTTGGCAAGCATGTCCTCGGAGAGGTTCGGGATCTCGCGGGTGATCTCCTCGGGGCCGAGCTTGGTGTCGCGGGCGTCGATCTCGTGACGGGTGATGTTGATGGTCGTCAGCAGGTCCTCGGCCACCAGGCGCTCGGACACGACGATACCGTCCTCGTAGTTAAAGCCTTCCCACGGCATGTAGGCCACGGTGAGGTTCTGGCCCAGTGCGAGCTCGCCGTGATCGGTCGAAGGACCGTCGGCCAGGGGCTCGCCCTGCTCAACGGTGTCACCGACGCGCACGAGCGGACGGTGGTTGATGCAGGTGGACTGGTTGGAGCGCTGGTACTTGGCCAGGTGATACTCGTCCATGCCGCCGGCATGCTTGACGATGATCTTGGCGGCGTCGGCAAAGATGACCTCGCCGGCGTTCTTGGCCAGGGTGACCTCGCCGGAGTCCAGAGCGGCGCGACGCTCCATGCCGGTACCGACATAGGGAGCGGCGGGGTGAACCAGCGGCACGGCCTGACGCTGCATGTTAGCGCCCATCAGCGTACGCTTGGCGTCGTCGTGCTCAAGGAACGGAATCAGCGTGGCTGCGACGGACAGCATCTGACGCGGCGAGACATCCATGTAGTCGACGTCCTCGACAGGCACGTCGGCGGGAGCGCCGAAGGAGCCGTCGAAGTCGCGGGTACGGGCGATCACGGTGTGCGGACGGACGATCTTGCCCTCGGCATCGGTCGTGATGAACTCGTTGGTCTTGGGATCGAGCGGCGTGTTGGCCGGCGCGATGACGTGCTTCTCTTCCTCGTCAGCGGTCATCCAGTCGATCTGGTCGGTGGCAACGCCGTTCTCGACGCGACGGAACGGGGCCTCGATGAAGCCATACTCGTTGACGCGGGCGTAGAGGGCGAGCGAGCCGATCAGGCCGATGTTGGGGCCTTCGGGGGTCTCGATCGGGCACATGCGGCTGTAGTGCGAGTTGTGAACGTCGCGGACGGCCGTCGGCACGTTGGTGCGGCGGCTGGAGCCGGACTTGTGGCCGGCAAGACCACCAGGGCCGAGTGCGGACAGACGGCGCTTGTGGGTCAGACCGGTCAGGGGGTTCGCCTGGTCCATGAACTGCGAGAGCTGCGAGGAACCGAAGAACTCCTTGATGGAGGCCACGATCGGGCGGATGTTGATGAGCGACTGCGGGGTGATCTCGTCGATGTCCTGGGAGCTCATGCGCTCACGGACGACGCGCTCCATACGGCTCATGCCGATACGGAACTGGTTGGCGACGAGCTCGCCGACGGTGCGGATGCGGCGGTTGCCGAAGTGGTCGATGTCGTCGACCTTGAAGCCCTGCTCGCCGGCAGCGAGGGACAGGAGGTAGCGCAGCGTCGCGACGATATCCTCGTCGGTGAGCACCGTGACCTCTTCTTCGGTGGTGAGGTTGAGTTTCTTGTTGACCTTGTAACGACCGACGCGGGCCAGATCGTAGCGCTGCGGGTTAAAGAGCAGGCCCTCGAGCAGGCTGCGGGAAGCGTCCACGGTGGGAGGCTCGCCCGGGCGCAGGCGACGGTAGATCTCGATGAGGGCGTCCTCGCGGGTAAGGGCGGTGTCGCGCTCCAGGGTGCGCTTGATCACATCGGAGTTGCCGAGCAGCTCGATGATGTCGTCGTTGGTGACGGCGATGCCAAGGGCGCGCAGGAACATCGTGGCGCTCTGCTTGCGCTTACGGTCGATGGAGACCATGAGCTGGTCGCGCTTGTCGACCTCAAACTCAAGCCAGGCACCGCGGGACGGGATGATCTGGGCCTTGTAGATCTGCTTGCCCGAATCCATCTCGGAGCTGTAGTACACGCCCGGGGAGCGGACGAGCTGCGAGACGACGATACGCTCGGTACCGTTGATGATGAAGGTGCCCTGATCGGTCATCATGGGGAAGTCGCCCATAAAGACGAGCTGCTCCTTGATCTCGCCGGTCTCCTTGTTGGTGAGACGGACGTCGGTCAGAAGCGGAGCCTGATAGGTCATATCCTTCTCGCGGCACTCCTCGACGGTGTGCGCGGGGTCGCCGAACTGATGCTCGCCGAAGGTAACCTCGAGAACATGGTTCTGGCTCTGGATGGGGCTGGATTCCTTGAACGCCTCACGAAGGCCCTCGTCCTTAAAACGCTCAAAGGATTCCCTTTGAACAGAGATAAGGTTGGGGAGCTCCATGGCCTCCGGGATTTTCCCGAAGCTGACGCGCTTGCGCTCAGTGGCAGTGTATGCGTAGGTCACCAGGTTTTTCCTCCTTCACGGAAATGCTCGGTGGGTTGGCGAGGCATAGCTTCGCCAGTTATCGCAACCTAATAGTTTATCAGGTACCGACCGTTGGGCAAGAAAAGCCTTGACGCGATTGAGTTTTTGGAGTAGCAAAGATTTCCGACAGAAAACACGCAGGTAGATATATGTGTATCGAACATCTGTTCATATATTTTCTGTGAACAGAGAGCCGGCAATCGCAGCTCTTATAAAAAACGGGCGCGAACCGAAGTCCGCGCCCGTAAATGTCGATGCCCGAAGGCTTACTTGCGCATCAATCCGCCGCGCTCGTCGATAGCGTCCCAGAAGGCATCGGCAAAGCGGGGGTCGCTTGCAGCCATGAGGGCGTTGGTGGCCATCCAGCCAGAGGGAGTGCCGGTGTCGTAGCCCGACAGCGGGTCGATGACGACCGCATACATGGCCTCGCGGTCGAGCGAACGGGCCATGGCGTCGGTGAGCTGGATCTCGCCGCCCTTGCCGGCCTGCTGATCTGCCAGCAGGTCCATGACCAGCGGGCTCAGCAGGTAGCGACCGACGATGTACAGGTTGGACGGAGCAGCCTCGGGAGCGGGCTTCTCAACCAGACCGCCGATACGCCAGACAGCGCCCGGCTCGGCATCGGCAACGTCCTCGGCGCCCTCGAGCGAACCGACGCGCTCGCCGGCGATAACGCCGTAGCGGCTGACTTCCTCGGGCGAGCAAGCAGCGACGGCGATAACCGAAGCGCCACCGTGCTCCTTGGAAACGGCGAGCATCTTGTCGCAGATATCGCGGTTAGGCACAACGTAGTCGCCCAGAAGAACCAGGAAGTTCTCCCCTGCCACGGCGTCGGCAGCAGAGCGAATAGCATGGCCGAGGCCCTTGGGCTCGTACTGATAACGGAAGTCGACCGGCATACCGCCAGCGTGGGCGACGGCATCGGCATAGGCGTTCTTGCCGCGCTCGCGCAGCAGGTTCTCGAGCGAACGGTCGGGCTGGAAGTAGTTCAGCAGCTCGGGCTTGCCGGGAGAAGTAACGATGATGGCGTCGTCGACCTCCTCGGGGTCGAGTGCCTCCTCGACGACGTACTGAATGACGGGCTTGTCGAGCACCGGCAGCATCTCTTTGGGCGTGCACTTGGTGCCAGGCAGAAAACGCGTGCCAAGACCGGCGGCGGGGATGATTGCCTTCATGTTATTCAAAGATCCTTTCGCAGGCGCAAAAGCGCCCCATGCGTGCGGCACACAGCCGCAGACCAAATTGCGATACCCAAGCATCTTACCGCTGGAACTATATGTCGCTACAAGGCAGAGACAATTCTTCAGCAGGTCAACGCAAATTATTGCTCGAATGGTGCAATTTTATTGCCCAACGGCAGGGCACCCGATACGACGCAAATCACAGAACATGGCAGTTTGAGCAACCGATGCCGAGGGACCGAAAAACAAAAAAGACAGGGCTCGCAATGCGAACCCCGTCTGCAAAGAAATCTGGCGAGAAAGCCTGATTACTTGAGGGTGACAGCAGCGCCAGCAGCCTCGAGCTTCTCCTTGGCAGCCTCGGCGTCCTCCTTCTTGGCACCCTCGAGAACAGCCTTGGGAGCGCCCTCGACGACCTCCTTGGCCTCCTTCAGGCCAAGGTTGGTGAGCTCACGGACGGCCTTGATGACCTGGATCTTGTTGTCGCCGAAGCCCTCGAGCACGACGTCAAACTCGGTCTTCTCCTCGGCCTCAGCAGCGCCAGCAGCGGGAGCGGCGACAACAGCGGCAGGAGCAGCGGCGGAAACGCCGAAGGTGTCCTCGATAGCCTTGACGAGCTCGGAAGCCTCGAGAAGGGTCATTTCCTTAAGAGCATCGATGATCTCATCGGTGGTAAGCTTAGCCATTTCTAAGTCCTTTCGGTTTCCGTGCGGATGCACGGAGATCAGTTAAAACACGGCGCGAATGCGCCTGGGGTGCGGCGTTGCCGCCGCGGGTGAAAACAGCGACTAGGCTGCCTTCTGCTCGGAGACCTGCTGGATCGAACGAGCGAGACCAGAGGAAACGCCGTTGACGCAGACAGCGATGTCGCGAGCGAAACCGGAGATGAGACCGGCGATCTGGCCGAGAAGCTGATCCTTGGTGGGCAGCTCGGCGATAGCCTTAACATCATCAGCGGAAACGGCCTTGCCGTCGGAGATACCGCCCTTGATCTCAAGGACGCCCTTGGACTTAGCAGAGAAGTCCTTGAGGGCCTTAGCGGCCTCGACCGGCTCGGTCTCGTAGAACACATAAGCGACGGGGCCGGCGAGGATCTCGTCGAGCTCGGGCTGCTCCTGGTTCTTGAGAGCGATCTTGACCAGGTTGTTCTTGTAGACCTTCATCTCGGCGCCGCACTCGCGAAGCTGATGACGCAGCTCCTGAGCCTGCTTAACCGTCAGACCGTTGTAGTTGACGACGAACAGACCGGCGTTCTCGGCGATACGGGACTCGATCTCTGCAACCTTGTCGATTTTGTACTGCTGGGGCATGAATTACACCTCCTCGAATTCTTTCCGGGCACGGTCCGCCACAAGGACGTGACGGGGGCATGTCCAAAAAGAAAGCCCCCGCGCTGCATGAGCGACGGGGGCGAGAAGACATATCTACTCGACCACCTCGGCTGGCGGGATATCCCATTAAGCTCGCGGGCGATGCCCGTTTGCACCGGCTGTCTCTGGCAGCGGATTCGTGCGTGAACCGAAAGTATTATGGCGGGGACCCCGGCGTCGGTCAACGGGCGCGAGGATTCGTACACAAACCCTGCATACGCTCCGGTCCGAGGGGCCGGGTTGAGATTTTCGCTCGGTCAAGTCCTGGCTCGCACGAAGAGCACATTAAGTGCTCTTCGGCTCGTGCGGAATCTACGATAATCTCAACCCGGCCCCTCGGACCGGAGCTGCGGTAACTTTGCTGCGAATCCTCGTGTCCGTTGAGCGACGTGCCCCACTCATAATGCTTGGGTCGGTGGGCTGATGTGTTGCATCCCTGAGGGCTAAAAGGTTGAAATGAAGGTGGACAGGCGGTGGAGGCCTTCGTCTAGGTCTTTGTCGGAGACGCAGTAGCTTAGGCGGATATGACCTTCGGTGCCGAAGCAGTCGCCCGGGACTAGGGCTACGTTTGCCTCTTCGATGGCTTTGATGCAGAAGTCTTCGCTTGTTAGGCCGAACTTTTTGATGCTCGGGAAAGTGTAGAAGGCTCCTGCGGGCTCTACTACGTCGAGGCCCATGGCGTATAAGGCTGCGAGGACGCGTTCGCGGCGGGCTCGGTAGACTTTGAGCATGGGGGTTGGGTCGACGGTCAGGGCTCGGGCTGCGGCGTCCATTTCGAAGGAGACGGCGCTCGATACTAAGTATTGGTGAGCCTTTGCGATCTCGGCGATGACGGGGGCTGCCGCTGCGAGCCAGCCCAAGCGCCAGCCGGTCATGGCCCAGGGCTTGGAGAAGCTCTCGATGACCACCGTCTGGTCGCGCAGCTCCGGGTGGCGCTGGGCAAAGCGCTCGTAGCCATCCACATAGACCAGACGGTTGTATACGTCGTCGCAGACTACGTAGATGCCCGCCTGCTCTGCCACGCGCGCCACGGCGTCGAGCGATGCCGTGTCGAGGATGCAACCCGTGGGATTGTTGGGCGAGCAGATGACGATGGCCTTGGTCGCCGGGGTCACACAGGCGCGAAGCGCATCCTCGTCAATCTGGAATTGCGCAGGCTCCGTATCCAAAAAGACAGCCTTGGCGTGATTGGCCACGACGATGCTCTCGTACAGGCCAAAGGCCGGCGTGGGGATGATGACCTCGTCGCCGGGGTTGAGCATAGCCATAAATGTTGCCGACAGTGCCTCGGTCGCGCCGTCGGTCAGGATGACCTCATCGGCGGAAAACGCCAGGCCCGCGTCATCCATATATTCGGACAGTGCATCACGCAGGGCGGGGCGACCGTTGTTGGGCGGATAGTGCGTGTCACCGCGGTCCAGCGCGGCGGTCACCTCGGCGCTAATCACATCGGGCGTGGGAAAATCGGGCTCGCCGAGCGCGAGCGCGATACACCCCGGATGCTGGGCGGCGAGCGCGTTAATCCGGCGGATACCGGAGGGCTTGAGCATGGCAAGCGAGGTATTCATGGGCAGACGCATGGCGTTCCTTTCGTAAGGGTTGCACTAGGATAGCGCGGCGGGGCGCCACCAGACGGTGTAACCTAAACGGAAACGAGCCGGAAAGGAGATGGCATGGAGACGACCGCGCGCGGCGACTTACCAAAAACACTGCACACCATTGCGTATATCAGTATTCCCAATAGCGCCGATCTTGATTTTTTGCTCTGGGACCTGCAGGATGCCATCGCCGCCTATGCTCAACTTTCCGGCACCGCACTCCCCCGCCCGGTCGACTTGAAGGCAAATGACGCCGGCAGCGTTGCCGATGGCATCGTGCTGGCCATTGAAGATGTGGCTGACGATGAGACGTTGACTGCTATCGAGCAGGCGCTTGAGCGCTTTGGCGGTACGGGAACGCGCGTCTATGCCGCGATTCGAGCCGCACAAGAGGGCACTGAGCAGGCGCGTGGGACCGCCGTTCGCCTGCACAAGGCATGTGAGCGCCATGACCAATTGTGGTGTGGCGGCGTTGCCATCTGCGCCGGCAGCGGCATCGCAGCGCTTCGCCATTCCCCGCGCATGGGACTCTTGCGGCGACCGTTTTCGGAGGCCATGGACAAGCTCGTGGGCGCCGTGCGCATGGGCTGCTCCGTCGAGCATGCACAGCGACTTGGCGGCGGCAATGCCGCCAACGTCGACGCCGACGGCATGGTTTGCGCCGAGCCAGCCGTGCCCGCGCCGATCTGGCGAGGCGTTCTGAAACGTCTGGGCGCCCACGCTCAAACAAAAATCTAAATTAAATAACAGCCCAGTCAACGGCTTCGTGCCAACGCTCGACAAGACGCTCCAGTCGCCAGGCGGCATTGGCAGGACTTGTCGAGGGTAGGACGACGGCGGGCAACCCCGTCCGATCTTGCAAGTAGCGTTTGTAGAGTCGCCCTGCCGTACCGCCGTTACAGACAACGACCTCGATCGGCGCGGCATCGGTAATGCGCTCGATATGTGCCGGCACAACGTTGCGAATGCTCGCGTCGCTCGAGCCCTTAATGTCGCAACTCTCGATCACATCCCACAGGCCCACGCCGCCGTTCAGCAGCATAGATCGCTTGGCAGCAATGGAGGCATCGAGCGTCGCGGGCTCACCGCTTGCCAAAGGATCGCCCTCGTTGGGCGGCACAGGCACACCGAGGCACGCAGCCATCACACGCCAAAAGCGATTCTGAGGGTTGCCGTAATAAAAGGCATTTGCACGCGAGAGCACCGAGGGAAACGACCCCAGCACCAAAACGCGCGAGCGCTGGTCGAACACAGGCTCAAACCCATGCTCAATATGTTGATAGTCCTCGTCAGACACGGCCATGGGCTAGGCTCTCAACAGATAGCGCACCTCGTAGGGTGCAAGCTCAAGGGTACCCGTCAGCTCGACCGTGGGCGCATCGTCGGCAAGCAGGTCGACAAAGGACCCGTTGAGCTCGCCGGCGCCAAAGGTGTAAGGCTCGCCCACGGCGTTCACCGCCACGAGCACCGTCGCGTCATCACAGGCGCGCTCGAACAGCAGCTGCTTGTTCTGGATCACCACGTTGCGATAGGCACCGTAGTTGAGAGCACAGGCCGCCGCGTCATCGGCCGAGCGAAGGTGCGCAAGCTGCGTGATGAACGCCGTCAGCTCGTTGGGCGCAGGCTCATCGAGCGCAGGTCGCAGCGCCCAGTCACCATCGGGGCCGCCCTTTTCGCCGGCAATCCCCCACTCGCTGCCATAGTAGACGCACGGAATGCCCGGCATGCCAAAGAGCATGCCATAGACGGGACGCAGGCACGACTTGTCGGTGAGGATGCTTGCCAGGCGCGGCACGTCGTGGTTGTCGACAAACGACAGCAGGTGCTTGCCGCGGTAGATGCACCACGGATCGCCGCCAAACTGGCGATGCAGCGAATGCGCGATCTCGAACATATTGACCGAGTTAAAGCTGGAGTACAGGCCCTTGTAGCACTCGTAGTTGGTGCAGGAGTCGAGCATCTCGTCGTTGACGATCTGGTTGTAGTCACCGTGAAGCGTCTCGCCGATCAGCACAAAGTCGGGCTTGAGCTCACGGGTAAAGGCGTGCAGGCGACGCATAAAGTCGCGGTCGAGCATATAGGCAACGTCCAGGCGCAGGCCGTCGACGCCAAAGACCTCGGCCCAGCGGCGCACGGACTCGAGCAGGTAATCGACCACGGCGGGGTTTTGCAGGTTGAGCTTCACGAGCTCAAAATGGCCTTCCCAGCCCTCGTACCAAAAGCCGTCGCCATAGCAGGAATCGCCGTCAAAGCTGATGTGGAACCAATCCTTGTACGGCGAGTCCCACTTACGCTCCTGCACATCGCGGAAGGCCCAAAAGCCACGGCCCACATGGTTGAAGACGGCATCGAGCACCACGCGGATGCCATGGGCGTGCAGCGTCTCGCATACGGCGGCAAAATCGGCATCCCCGCCCAGGCGGCGGTCGATATGGCGCAGGCTGCGCGTATCGTAGCCGTGGCTATCAGACTCGAGCGGCGGGTTAATCAGCACAGCGCCAATACCGAGTTTTTGCAGGTAGTCGGCCCATTGGGCGATCTTCATGATGGGCGCATCGGGGTTGGGCGCAGCGTTGGCAGCCTGGGCGAGCTCATCCTCGGCAACGGGCGCGGCGTTTTCGCGCGGAGCTCCGCAAAAGCCCAGCGGATAGATCTGATAGAACGTCGTCTCGTATGCCCACATAGCAACCTCCCGGCAAGCTCAACACAACGACATCCATTGTATGCCCAGCAGGGTAGCTATTTTGGGACGGGGCTCTTTTAGCTACCCCAGCCCCTTTCTAAGTTGCGGTGAAATACGGACTGTTTGCCGGGTTTATTGGGCTCAGCAGTCCGTATTTCACCGCAACTGATGAGGAGACGTGATTAGGCGACAGGCTTTGCGCGGTGTATGGCCGGGAATAGCACCGTGATAGCGAGAATGACACCCACGACGGCAATCGCCCCGCCCGCACAACCGATCCAGGCGATGCCGGGACCCGACACCACGGCGCCGCCGACCGCGGTGCCCGTGCCGATACCGAGGTTAAACAGGCCCGAGAAGATCGACATGGCGACGGCCGACGAGTCTGCCGGCGTGTACTTGATGAGCTCGGCCTGGAACGCCACGTTAAAGGCCGTGGAGCAGCAGCCCCATAGCGCGCAGACGGCAAGCACTGCTACGAGCGACGATGCGACCGGACCCACGAGCAGCAGAGCCACCGGCACGCCGGAGAGCGTGATAGCCAAGAACGGGAAGCGATGCCCATCGAACAGGCGGCCAAACAGCCAGCTTCCGAGCAGACCAGAACAGCCAAACGCCGTCAGCGTCATGGTAATAGCGCTTGCGTCGACGTGCGCGACCTGCGCCAGGAACGGCTCGATATAGCTGTAACCCGCATAATAGCCGGTCGCCATAAAGACCGTGACCGCGTAGAGCGCTATCAGGAACGGGTTCTTGAGCAGCTCGGGCAGCTGTTTGACGGTAAAGCGCTCGCCCGCCGGCATGGCCGGGAGCACCGCGGCCTGGTAGACAACCGCGACAGCCGAGAGGGCCCCGACCACGGCGAATGTCATGCGCCAGCCCACGGCCAGTCCGATGGCGCGGCCGATCGGCAGGCCAAAGATCTGCGCGATGGACGAGCCCGTGGCAATCATGCTGATGGCGAGCGCCCCGTGGCGGGTATCGACCAGGCGCGAGGCCATAATCGAGGCGACCGACCAGAACACGGCATGCGCGCAGGCGACCACCAGGCGCGCGCAGACCAAAATAGGATAGGTGGGCGCCACGGCGGACAGGAACTGGCCCAGCGAAAACACGGCAAGCACGCCCAACAGCATCCGTTTGAACTCAAAACGTGAGGCAAACACCATGAGCGGCAGCGACAGCAGCATGACGCCCCAAGCATAGACCGAGATCATGATGCCTGCCTGGGCCTCGGTGAGCGAGAACGATGCGGCAATATCAATCAGAAGGCCAATGGGCATGAATTCCGACGTGTTGAATACGAACGCGCAACAGGCGAGCCCGATAAGCGGGAGCCACTGCCTGAGCGTGATGCCGTCTTGCCTTGCCTGAGTCATACAAAGAACCTCTCCGATTCGTTTTGAGCGGGGGCGATTATATAGCAACGGCCCCGCATCCGTCAGCAACAGATGCGAGGCCGAAATCAACTCGATGCGCAGAGGTTACGCCATCAATAAATAGCTAAGCCAACCCCAGCAATATACCCGCCGAATGCACGACAAACGCGACAATCCAGGCGACTGCCACCTGAAACGCGAACACGGCAACGGCATAGCGCGCGCCCAGCTCGCTCTTGACGGCGCCGATGGACGCCACGCAGGGCGGGTACAGCAGCGTAAAGACCAGGAACACGTAAGCGGTAAACGGCGAAAACATGGTTGACAGCACCGCGGGCGACGTTGCGCCCAAAAGCACCGTGAGGGTCGAAATGACGCTCTCCTTGGCGATAAGTCCGGTGACGAGCGCCGTCGAGGCGCGCCAGTCGCCGAAGCCGAGCGGCGCCAGCAGCGGAGCGATAATGCTGCCCAGACCGGCAAGCAGACTCTGCGACTGATCGGCGACCACATTAAAGCGGATGTCGAACGTCTGAAGGAACCAAATGACCACCGTAGCGGCAAAGATAATGGTGAAGGCCTTGGTGATGAAGTCCTTGGCCTTATCCCATGCCAGCATCACCGTCGTCTTAACGCTCGGCAGGCGGTAATTGGGGAGCTCCATGATAAACGGCACCGGGTCGCCCTTAAATGCCGTGCGGTTGAGCACCAAAGCCGCTATGCATCCGACCGTAATGCCAATCAGATAGAGCGAGACCATGGCGGGAACTGTCGCCTGCGAGAAAAACGCCCCGCACAGCAGACCGTAGACCGGCAACTTGGCCGAACAGCTCATGAACGGCGTGAGCATGACCGTCATCTTGCGGTCGTGCTCGGATGGGAGCGTACGGGTCGACATGATAGCCGGCACGGTGCAGCCAAAACCGACGAGCATGGGCACAAAGCTGCGGCCCGACAGGCCAAAGCGACGCAATACCTTATCCATGACAAAGGCCACGCGCGCCATGTAGCCCGAGTCTTCCAGAATGGAGAGGAACAAGAAGAGCACGACGATGATCGGCAGGAAGGTCAGCACGCTGCCCACGCCCGTGAGAACACCGTCGACGGCCAGCGAGCGCACCACGTCGTTGGTGCCGAACGCCTTGAGACCCGCATCGGTCGAGGCGATGATGGCAGCGATGCCGTCCTCCATAAGTCCCTGCAACGCCGCGCCGATCACGCCAAACGTCAGCCAAAAGACGAGGCCCATGATCACCAGGAACGCCGGAATGGCTGTGTAACGACCTGTCAGGATGCGGTCAATCTTGACGGAGCGCACGTGCTCGCGGCTCTCGTGCGGCTTTACGACGCAGCGCCCGCACACGTCGCCGATAAAGCCGAAGCGCATGTCGGCCAGCGCAGATAGACGGTCGGTGCCGGCCTCGCCCTCCATCTGGGTAATGATGTGCTCGATGGCGTCAAGCTCGTTGCGATCCAGATGAAGTGCCTCGGTCACCAGCTCGTCGCCCTCAACCAGCTTGGTCGCCGCAAAACGCACGGGAATGTGCGCCGTCGCGGCATGGTCCTCGATCAGGTTGGCAATGCCGTGGATGCAGCGATGCAGTGCACCGCCGTCTGGACCATCGGGCGCACAGAAGTCCAGGCGACCGGGGCGCTCACGGAACCGCGCCACGTGCAAGGCATGATCCACCAGCTCGCCGATACCCTCGTTGCGGGCAGCGCTAATGGGGACAACGGGCACGCCCAACAGGCTCTCGAGCAGGTTGACGTCCACGGCGCCGCCGTTGGCCGTCACCTCGTCCATCATGTTGAGCGCGATGACCATGGGACGATCGAGCTCCATAAGCTGCAGCGTCAGGTACAGGTTACGCTCGATGTTGGTGGCGTCGATGATGTCGATGATGGCGTCGGGGTCTTCGTCCAAGATGAATTGGCGGCTGACGATTTCTTCGCCCGTGTACGGCGACAACGAGTAAATACCGGGCAAGTCGGTAACGCTCGCCTCGGGGTGGTTACGGATAGTGCCGTCCTTGCGGTCGACCGTCACGCCGGGAAAGTTACCGACATGCTGGTTGGAGCCCGTCAGCTGGTTGAATAACGTGGTCTTGCCGCAGTTTTGGTTGCCGGCGAGGGCAAAGTGCAGCGGCGCGCCCTCGGGCACGGCCGTCTTTGCCGCACGGGGCGAATACGTCCCCTCGCCCAGGGCCGGATGCTCCGTCGTGCCGATTGCAGCGTTAGCGCGCGGACCCGTATCGGTGTCGTGAATACCCACAAGCTCGATGCGAGCGGCATCGTCCTTGCGCAGTGTCAACTCGTAGCCACGCAGGCGGATCTCGAGCGGGTCGCCCATGGGGGCGCACTTCATCATGGTGACTTCGGTGCCCGGCGTTAGGCCCATGTCCAAAATATGCTGTCGGAGTGCCTGATCGTCCGATGCCACCGATGCGACAACGGCGTCCTTTCCAATCTCGAGTGTATCGAGCTTCACGCGCTCATCCTTTCGTTAGACGCGGTTAACCGTTTACCGGGGCTAACCAACTCGTAACGACAAATGATAGCGCTCTGAACTATTTTATAAAGTCAAATACCGATGTTTACCTGCGCAAACTTTATGCGGTGCGCCCCGAAAGCTCTTTGCGCATACCGCTCAGCGAGATCGAAATGGAACCCGACCGCGCGGTAGCAGTGAGTCGATCACCCTCAACCGACCCCGTGCATGTAAAGGGCGCCTTGCCCATCAAGACGTGGGAGATAGTACCCGAGAGCTCAAAGAAATCGCCCTCAGCGCGGGCACCCGAGAGAGCGATATTGAGACCCCTGACGTTTAGTACTGCCCTGAGCGCGCCGTTCACCCCATGTGAAAACGTCACCTCGCCGCGTTTGCTCCCCACCGGCGTCTGGGCCAAAACCACATACGTACCCTCAAGCATGGCTCCTCCTCTAAGCAGACTTTTTGAAACGGGCAAGTAGTCTACTTTTACATATGGCGCTCCAGGAAGCGGAAGGCCAGGCGGATCCAAGGACGGACTGCCACTTGCTTGTCCTCGTTGTCGACCGCGGTATTGGCGTTGCCGAGCGAAAGGCCGTGGCCACCCTGGTCAAAGACGTGCATCTCGCATGCGACCCCTTCCTCGGCCATGCGCTGCGCAAACGGATAGACCTGCGCAATCGGCGCCGTCTTGTCGTCCGAAACGCCCCACACAAAGGTCGGGGGCATCTGGCGCGAAACGTGCGTGGTAGGGCAAATGTCGGCCAGGTGCTCATCGGTCGCCTCGCCGCCCGTCACCATCGACAGATAGTCGTTGAGCAAATCGCGCCCCGTCTTGCCACCCGTCTTGGGCACGCGCAGGTCGATGCGCGGGTCGCGCGTCTGCATATCGCGCACATAGGCAAGGTCGAGCAACGGATAGCCCAGCACCACGGCGTCGGGACGAATATCCTCCGGACGAGCCCCGGCAAGGCCCGCGAAAGGTCCGGTCTTCCACTGCGTTGCCAACGAGGCGCAGATCATGCCGCCCGCCGAGAAACCCACGATGCACACGCGCTTGGGATCGACATGCCACTCGTCGGCGTTGGCGCGCACGGTAGCGACCATCTTGGCGAGGTCCGCCTGCGGGTGCGGAAAGCTCACGTCGCCCGTGGCGCTCGTCACATAGTTGAGCACAAAGGCCTGGTAGCCGCGGTCCAAAAACGCAAACGCCACCGGGTCCTGCTCGTGCGGAGCGATATGCGTAAACCCGCCTCCGCCGCAGATGATCACCGCGGGGCGGCGGCCATTGGGCTTGTCGGGCAGCGGCTCGGCACCCAGATACGTAAACGTCGCCGGATAATCCTCGGTCGGCTCCTCGCCCCACAGCGCATGGTTCTCAATAATCATAGGTGCTCCCCCCGTGCGATTCGTGCGCACTCGTTTTTCGCACCTTAGCGTACCCCACTTGAGCCCGCGGCGCAGAAACACCCCCGCAATAAGTTGGCCTTCAACTGATATATCACAAAATCGCTGTTCAGAGGTATCGTTGGACAGCGTAAAATAGGAGCGCTGACCGTGCTGGGAAACACGTACGAAACGTTTCCGGCAAACCACACGCGTGCAACATGCGCGCCTGATACGTTGGAGGCATCTATGGGTCTGCTCGATTCGCTCAAGTCCACGTTCACTTCGTCGGGCGAGGCGTCCGTTCCGCCCGCAGCAAGCTTCGCCACCCGCGAAGGCGTCATCTACGCTCCTGTCAACGGCGTGCTCGTCAATCTGGGTGAGGTTCCCGACGAGACCATCGCCTCGGGCATGCTCGGCCAGGGCTACGGCATCGAGCCCATTACCGGCACCATTTACGCCCCCGCTAACGGCCGTATCGGCGCCACCACCGTCACCAACCACTCCATCGGCATGATCACCGAGGACGGTCTTCGCGTGTTCATCCATGTTGGCCTGGGCACCGTGGAAATGAACGGCAAGGGTTTTGCCCGCTTTGTCGAGATGGGTGACACGGTCAAGGCCGGCCAGCCGCTCATCAGCTTCGATCGCGAGGCCATCAAGGCCGCCGGCCACGAGGACATCGTGACCGTCATCATCTCCGAGCTCGATCGTCTTAAGAGCATCGACCATGTCGGCGAGTCCGGAACGCTTATCGGCGGCAACCCGCTCGTCAAGCTGGGCGACCCGCTGCTGGTAGCCAAGACCAAGTAGCCAGGCCCCGCGCCACACAGCCAAAAGGCAACACGAAAAGCGCCCACGAGCATTTGCCGTGGGCGCTTTTCGTTTGAAAAACCATCCCGCCAATGCCTTATCTGTATAGCCCAAATGAGCCGAGCTGCTAGAATATCGAACTGTATGGATAACTATCATTCAACCGTTATGGGAGGATACGTGAACCGCACCAAAATCGCGCAGCTTTACGCCGATGCCGAGTCGCTTGGCGGCCAGACCGTCACCGTCGCCGGCTGGGTCAAGTCCATCCGCGACATGAAGAACTTTGGCTTTGTTACGCTCAACGACGGCAGCTGCTTCCGCGACCTGCAGGTCGTCATGAACCGCGAGGCACTCGACAACTACGACGAGATCGCCCATCAAAACGTCTCGGCCGCACTCATTTGCACCGGCACCGTCAAGCTGACCCCCGATGCGCCCCAACCTTTCGAGCTTTCTGCCACCTCCATCGAGGTCGAGGGCGTCAGCGCCCCGGATTACCCGCTGCAGAAGAAGCGCGCAACCGTCGAGTTCCTGCGCACCCAGCAGCACCTGCGCCCGCGCACTAACCTGTTCCGCGCCGTGTTCCGCATCCGCTCTGTCGCGGCTGCCGCCATCCACCGCTTCTTCCAGGAGCAAGGCTTTGTCTACGTCAACACCCCCATCATCACCACGAGTGACTGCGAGGGTGCCGGCGAGATGTTCCGCGTGACCACGCTTGACCCCAAAAACCCGCCCCTCACCGAGTCCGGCGAGGTCGACTGGAGCCAGGACTTCTTTGGCAAGCACGCGAGCCTTACCGTGTCCGGCCAGCTCAATGCCGAGAACTTTGCCATGGCCTTTGGCGACGTGTACACCTTTGGCCCCACCTTCCGCGCCGAAAACTCCAACACCACGCGCCACGCCGCCGAGTTTTGGATGATCGAGCCCGAGATGGCCTTTGCCGACCTGAACGACTACATGGATAACGCCGAGGCCATGCTCAAGTACGTCCTTAAGGACGTTATGGCCACCTGCCCCGACGAGCTCAATATGCTCAACAAGTTTGTGGACAAGGGCCTGATCGAGCGCCTGGACCATGTGGCAAACTCCGACTTTGCCCGCGTTACCTACACCGAGGCTGTCGAAATCCTGGAGCAGGCAGTCGCTGCTGGCCACCAGTTTGATTACCCCGTCAGCTGGGGCATCGACCTGCAGACCGAGCACGAGCGCTTCCTGACCGAGGAGCACTTTAAGCGACCGACTTTTGTGACCGACTACCCGGCCGAGATCAAGGCGTTCTACATGCGCATGAACGAGGACGGCAAGACCGTCGCCGCCGCCGACTGCCTGGTGCCGGGCATCGGCGAGATTATCGGCGGCTCCCAGCGCGAGGAGCGCCTGGATCTGCTCGAGGCCCGCATCAAGGATCTGGGTATGAATCCCGAGCAGTACAAGTACTACCTTGACCTGCGCCGCTACGGTTCCTGCAAGCACGCCGGCTACGGTCTGGGCTTCGAGCGCTTGGTCATGTATCTGACCGGTGTGGGCAACATCCGCGACGTCCTGCCGCACCCGCGCACCGTGGGCAACGCCGACTTCTAATCGCCACAGCGCCACCAAACGCGTTCCAGCGCATCACGCCAGCGCCTCTCGGCAAGCCGAGGGGCGCTTTTTTCAACAGCATCCGTCAAGCTTTTGGCAAGTTTTTGGTCAGTTGGGCAGGGCTGTTGAAAACTCGACCCGCCGCTTGCCGACGGCTACCGACCGCCCAGGGCGTCCTGCGCCCCTGGGAAAGCCCCTCGTCCTAGGCTCCATACCGTCGCCACCCAAAACGGAAAGGACGTGGGCGCCATGACCGAAACCGCTGTTGAAACTTACGAGACCACGACGAGGGGCGCCGCCTCGATGGCAGCCTATCGCGCCGTTCGCATCCTGCAACTATTGAGCGAAAACACCGGTGAGGACAAGGCCATGCTTTCCGATGAGTTGATCCGGCGCCTCGCCCATCCCGACGACCCCGCCCGCATGCCCATCTCGGCGGCGCGGCGCAGCATCTACACCGCCATCTCCGCACTTCGCCATGCTGGATACGAAATTGAGTACAAGCGCGGCGTGGGGTATCGGCTCTTGACCCGTCCGCTCACCGACGAAGAAATCATCCGACTCCACGGCATGGTCATGCGCAACCGCTCTACGCCCATCGCCATTCGAAAAAGCATGGCGCAGCACCTGGTCGCCATGGCGAGTGCCGACGTTCGCGGCTACCTCGATGCACCCGAGCCTGCTCCAAGCGCAGGCGGCAAATCCACCAAGGCCACACGCACGCCCGTCAAGCGCATCGATGCCTGCGAGCTCATCGAGCAGGCCATCGACCACGGAACCACGGTGAGTTTTGATATTTCGAGTGTCACGGCACGCGGAGAGGTCGAAGTGGCGCGGATGACACTCCGGCCCTTTGCCATCAAGCAACGAGACGGCATCTCGTATTTGCTGGGAACGGTCTATGACGCGCGAGGCGCCGACGACACGCTGCGTACCGTTGAGATCGGCCGCATGAGAAACGTCACCACACGTCTCCTTGACGGCAAGAAGCTCTTCGCCGTCCTGGACGAGGACGATGCCTCCTCCGCCGCATAAGACCCTCCGCCGCCCATTCGACTACCCGTACCGCCCATCCGATTCTGTATTAAAAAACCCGCCAGGCTGTTGTAAAAATGGACATCAGCGCTACTATAGTTCCACTTGCACTTTGTCCCAGTGCAGTGTTTCCAGCCATTTTTATACTGGGGGTAATGATATGAAGGACATCACCATCAGCCGCAGGAGCCTTCTGGTCTCCGCCGGTCTGCTCGCGCTCGCCCCGCTCGCCGGATGCGGCGGCAACTCTGGTTCCGGCTCTGCTGCCGCCGGTTCCGACTACACCATCGGCGTTCTGCAACTCACCGAGCACTCCGCACTCGATGCCGCCAACGACGGCTTTGTCAAGGCCATCAAGGAGAGCGGCCTTAAGGTCAAGATCGACCAGAAGAACGCCCAGAACGACCAGTCCACGTGTAAGTCCATTGCCGACAAGTTTGTGGGCGACAACGTCAACCTGATTTATGCCATCGCCACGCCCGCCGCGCAGGCTGCCGCCGGTGCCACGGCCGATATCCCCATCGTGGGCTGCGCCATCACCGACTACGCCGCCTCCGGCCTGGTCCAGGACAACGACAAGCCCGGCACCAACGTCACGGGCGCCTCCGACCTCACCCCGGTCGCCGAGCAGCTCGAGATGATGCAGAAGGTCCTGCCCGACGTTAAGAAGGTCGGCTTGCTCTACTGCACCGCTGAGTCCAACTCCGACGTCCAGATCAAGGCCGCCAAGAAGGAACTCGACAAGCTGGGCCTCGAGTACACCGATTTCACCGTCTCGAGCTCCAACGAGATTCAGTCCGTCGTCGAGTCCGCCGTGGGCAAGGTCGACGCGCTGTACTCCCCCACCGACAACACGATTGCCGCGGGTGCCTCGCAGGTGGGCCAGATCTGCAAGGAGAATAAGCTCCCCTTCGTGACCGGCGAGGAGGGTATGTGCATGGCCGGCGGCCTGTTCACCCTCTCCATCAACTATAAGGACCTGGGCTACGCCGCGGGCGAGATGGCCGTTAAGATCCTGAAGGGCGAGGCCAAGCCCGAGGATATGCCGATCAAGCACCTCTCGAGCAAGGACCTGGTCGTCGTCAAGAACGACGAGACGGCCGAGGCCCTGGGCATCGACCTTTCCGCTCTGGACGAGTAGCGCCATGCGCGGTAACGCGTCTAGGGCCCGCACGCGCGCCACAGCCGCGTTATTCAATATCTGAGTCCTTGGGGCGAACGCTAAAGACCGGCGTTCGCCCTGCTTGTTTCGGATGAGACAAAACATCCGTCCGCAGCTCTTTTATGCATTGGTACCGCTATTATGGAAAATCACGTGTCCACCCTATCCTAGGAGGTATGAAGCATGCTCATTGCATTGCAGGGCGCCGTTTCGCAGGGCGTCCTCTGGGGCATTATGGTGCTTGGCGTGTTTATCACGTTCCGCCTGCTCGACATCCCCGATATGACCTGCGACGGCAGCTTTGCCCTCGGCGGCTGTGTCTGCGCCGTGCTCATCGTCAACAATAACGTCGACCCCTTGCTCGCCGTGCTGGCCGGCATGTGCGCCGGCGCCATCGCGGGCGCCGTCACGGGCATCTTGACCACCGTCTTTGAGATTCCCGCAATCCTCGCCGGAATCCTTACGCAGATCAGTCTGTGGTCCATCAACCTGCGCATCATGGGCAAGTCCAACACGCCCATCCTTGCCAAGGGCACTATCTTCTCATCCGTCAGCAACATGACGGGCCTGCCGCAGTCCACTGTTGCCATTATCCTAGGCATTGTGCTGGCCGTGGCCATCGTCGCCATCCTGTACTGGTTCTTTGGCACCGAGATCGGCTCGGCGCTGCGTGCCACCGGCAACAACGAGTACATGATCCGCGCCCTGGGCGTTAACACCAACACCACCAAAATGATCGCCCTCGTGCTCTCCAACGCCCTCATTGGCCTTTCGGGTGCGCTCATCTGCCAGAGCCAGAAGTATGCCGACATTGGCATGGGCACCGGCGCCATCGTTATCGGTCTTGCCGCCATCGTCATCGGCGAGGTGCTCGGTCGCCTGCTGCCCGGCGGTCTCACGCAGTTTAGCGTCCGTCTTGCCTCCGCCGTCTTTGGCTCCGTGGTGTACTTCCTTATCCGCGCCATCGTGCTGCAGCTGGGCATGGACGCCAACGACATGAAGCTGCTCTCCGCCGTGATTGTCGCCGTGGCCCTGTGCGTGCCTGTGGTTTGGGAGCGCTATAAGCTCCGCAGCTCCTACACGAAGGGAGATGAGGCAGATGCTTAAGCTCTCGCACGTCAAGAAGACCTTTAACAAGGGCACCGTCACCGAGAAGCGCGCGCTCACCGGCGTCGACCTCACCCTGAATGACGGCGACTTTGTAACCGTGATTGGCGGCAACGGCGCCGGCAAGTCCACGCTGCTCAATATGATCGCCGGCGTGTATCCGCTCGATTCGGGCGTTATCGAGCTCGACGGCACCGACATCTCGCGTCTGAGCGAGTCGCAGCGCGCCAAGTACCTGGGCCGCGTGTTTCAGGACCCCATGCGCGGCACCGCTGCCGATATGCAGATCGCCGAGAACCTGGCCCTCGCCAAGCGTCGCGGCCAGCGTCGCGGCCTTTCGTGGGGCGTCACCAAGGCCGAGAAGGACGAGTACGTTGAGCTGCTCAAGCGCCTGGACCTTGGCCTGGACACACGCCTCAACGCCAAGGTCGGCCTGCTCTCGGGCGGCCAGCGTCAGGCACTCACCCTGCTGATGGCCACGCTCACCAAGCCGCGCCTGCTGCTGCTCGACGAGCACACGGCGGCCCTCGACCCCAAGACGGCCTCTAAGGTGCTCAGCCTGACCGAGGAGATCGTCGACGAGAACCGCCTGACCACGCTCATGGTCACGCACAACATGAACGACGCCATCCGTCTGGGCAACCGTCTGATCATGATGCACGAGGGCCATGTGATCTACGACGTGGCCGGCGACGAGAAGAAGTCGCTCACCGTGGCCGACCTGCTGCAGAAGTTCGAGGAGATCTCGGGCGGCGAGCTCGCCAACGACCGCATGCTGCTGAGCTAAACCTACCAAAAAGGGACAGGTTTATTTTGGCAGGTTTTATCTGCGCAAACGTCAAAACCGCCGCAAAGGGACAGACGCCCTTGCGGCGGTTTTCGCATATTATGTCGATAATCCGATATTCAACCAGACTTTCTGGCTAAGGACTAAGGAAACTGCCATGAAAAGACTCCCCCGCCTTGCGTTAGCCGCCGCGTTGTTTGCCGGCTCGCTCGCAGGCATCCCAAGCCTCGCTTTCGCGGGGAACCTGCCCGCCGCTATTGACGGCTCTGTGACCGTCATGCACACCAACGATATCCACGGCAGCTACAAGTACAGCTACAACGCGGGCACTGTGGGCTTTGACGGACTGGCGGTTCTCTACAGCGCCCAGGGCAACGGCCCAGATCTTTTGCTCGATGCAGGCGACACCTTCCACGGGCAGTCCTTTGCCACCATGAGCGAGGGCAAGAGCATCGCCGAGCTCATGGACACCTTCTACGCCGACGGCTACGATGCGAACACACCGGGCAACCACGACTGGAGCTATGGCGCAGACAAGCTCCGCACCATGACCGGCTACAGCACCACCGGCACGCCCTTCGCCATGCTCTGCGCGAACGCGAAGTCTACGAGCGGCGTATGGAGCTCGAGCATCACCAAGACGCTCAACCGCACTTGGAAGGACGACGAGGGCAGTTCCACGTTTGATTACAAGATTAAGGTCGGTGTCGTCGGAGCCATGGATGAGTCGCTGGGCTCCTCGCTGCGCGCGGACCTGATCGAGGGCACGTCGTTCTCGGGTGCGGTGGACGCCATCAATGCCGAGGCCAAGCGACTGCGCGAGGACGAGGACTGCAACGTTATCGTCTGCATCGCGCACACGCTCAACGCCAAGACCTTTGCCGCACAGCTCAATGGCGTCGATGCTCTGGTCGCGGGCCACGAGCACATCAACTTAGACGAAAACGTGACGGGGGCTGACGGCAAGTCGGTCCGCGTCGTCGAGGCGGGCAGCGCCTTTGCCGAGGTGGGACTGCTTTCCGTCCCCTACGAGTACGACACCAAGGGCACCGAAAGCACCGACGATGACACGGTGGCAGTATACGCAGACAAAAGCGACGAGAAGCTCTATACCGCCAAGGATGTAAACGTTCTTTTGACCGATCCCAACAAGGGCTCCACCTATCAGAGCATCCTTGATGAGGTCCACGACAACAAGATCAAGCCGCTCGACGATGCCTTTAGCGCCGCATCGAGCGAGGTGATCGGCACGAGCTCTACCAATTATTTCTACGGCGAGAACGCATCTGGCACGCACGGCTGGGAAATGGTGCGCACCACCGATTTCCGCCCCAGCAAGGAGGGCGACACCACCAAGGCCCAGACCATCGGCCATGTGATCTGCGGCTCCTATCTTGACCTGACGGGCGCAGACCTTGCCATCGAGAACGCGGGTGGCATCCGCGGCGGCATCGCTGCAGGCGATGTGACCGCAGGCAACGTCATCGCTATCTCGCCCTACGGCAACACCGTGGAGACCTGGACCATGACCGGTGCGGACTTCCTGGCAGCGCTCGAGCACTCGCTGCAGATCAGCGACGAGTGCAATCACAGCTACGAGCTTCAGCAAGCCTACGTAGCGGCCGGCCACACCGAGCAGGAGGCGCAAGACATGTACAAGTGGCGCGACGACTCCGGCAGCGTCCTTTCCTTCGGCGGAATCAACGTGACAATCGATTGGACGCAGCCCGAAGGCAAGCGCATCGTGAGCGCCACGCTCACCAAGGATGGCAGCACGCTCGACCCCGCCAAGACCTACACCGTCGCCACCAACAACTACATCATCACCAACACGACCGACTTCCCCACCTTCGCAAACGCCACCAAGCACACCGAGTGGGGTACCTGCGAGTCAGCGCTAAGGGCGCTAATTGGGCAGAACGGCTGGGAGAGCAAGATGGCCTCGCTCGCGGGCACCATCAGCTTTGGCTCCGCTGCCGTGGACCCCACGCCCACACCGGCCCCGACGCCTGAACCCTCGCCTAAGACGGACGCGACGACCACGAAGGTCATCACCAAGAAGACGACCGGCAAGCTCGCCGCAACGGGAGACCGCACGCTAGCCGTGATCGGCGCATGCCTCATCGGCGGTATCGTCATCATCATTCTCGGCATTATCTGGAAGCGTCGACGCTAAGCTACACCGCCGGGCCTTGCAGCCCCGCCGCGTAAACCTTATATCGAGCACAGAAGCCCGTCCGAATTTGATCGGACGGGCTTCTTGGTGGGTATCATGGTTGGATGATCATGAGGAGGTTTCCCTACATGGAATTGTTTGAGCCAATTCTTCATTTCTTTGCACAACGATGGGTCCACAACATCATCTGGGCCGGTATCTTGGCCATCGGCACCGCCGTTGCCGCCAAAATCGCGTCCAAGACCCTGCACCACCTGCTTAACCGCGATGATAACCCGCTCCCAGCATCGAGCATCTTCATCAACATCGCGCGCGCCGTCATCTGGATGATCGGCGGCAGCTTTATCCTAGACAACTGTTTTGGCATCAACGCAAACGCCCTCGTCGCCGCTCTTGGCGTCGGCGGCATCGCCATCTCGCTCGGCTTTCAGGACACGCTGTCGAACCTTATCGGCGGTATGCAGGTGACCTTCATGGGCATCATCAAGCCCGGCGACAATATCGAGGTCGGCGGCGTGTCGGGCGTGATCCAAGACATCACCTGGCGCCACACGACCATCGAGGATGCCTGCGGGCAGACCATCATTGTGCCCAACTCCAACATCTCCAAGAACACGCTCGTGCATCTGATGCCCTTTGGGCGTGTGGCCGTGCCCGTTGCCGTAAAGGACACGTCTAAGTGGGCCTCGCTGGACGCGCTGGCAGATGAGCTTACCGACGCCACCAAGGCCGCGGTGCTTCCCATCTCTGGCTTTGACAAGGAGCCGTACGTGCTCTTTAGCGAGATCGGCGACTTTGGCGTCAAGGGCAAAATCATCTTTATCGTCAGCGACGATAGCACCACCTTCACGGCAACCGACGCCTGCATTCGTGCCATCGCCCCCATCATCGCCTAAACTACCACAAAGGGGACAGGCACCTTTGTGGTAGTTTCGCATCGTGGTACCATGGTTCATATCGTTGTTTAAACGACTAAGGGAGTAGACACCATGGAAGAGGCCTATCGTCAAGCACGCAAGCGCGGCGAGCAGGGACGCCGTCGCGCCATCAGCCAAAGCGAGCACCCGTACCTTACGGACCTCGACAGCTTGGTTGCCCAGCTCCCCTTAGGTCAGCGAGAGAGCGTCGGCCTGCGGGATATTCCGCTCGAAATGGTCGTCGGCACGGTTACCAAGGGCCGTCAGTCTGCCTTTTCGTGCAACTTTATGCCCCTGTTGCCATTTAGCACCGAGTTCGCCCGCAAGTGGTCCAACCTCTACGACATCCAGGTAACCGAGGGCTATCGCGACCCCATCATCGTCACCGAGTTCATGCATCGGTTCTACGTCCAAGAGGGCAACAAGCGCGTCAGCGTCCTCAAATTCCTGGACGCCCCGACGGTTTCGGCCAAGGTCACCCGCCTCTACCCCGGAAAATGGGATTCCGTCGAAAGCCGCCTCTATGGCGAGTTCTGCGCGTTTTGGCGCGTCTGCCCCCTATACGAGATCGAGTTCTCGCGTGAGGGAAGCTACGAAACGCTCGCCAAGATGCTCGGTCAGAACCTTATCGAAAAATGGCCGCAGAAAAAGGTCGACTACCTGCGCCACACCTTCCTGCTCTTTAAGCGCGCCTACCTGCGCGCCGGCGGCGACCATCTGGACATTACGCCCGCCGACGCTATGCTCGTCTACCTCAATGTGTACAACCAGGACCGCCTGCTGGATACGCCGACGGATATCGTCGTAAACCGCCTGTGCAAGATTTGGCGCGAGTTGGTCATTGCCGGCAAAAGTGATGAGGAGAAGGTCGATCTTGTCGAGGCACCGAGTGTCGATGAGGAAGAGGCGCCCGCCAAGTCCACCTCCGGCGTGCTCAACTTCTTTATGGGCAAGACCGTCTACTCGGCGGCCAGCCCCCTGCGCATCGCCTTTATCCATGAGTTCCCCTGTGCGACGTCGAGCTGGGACAGCCTGCACGACCAAGGGCGTCAGTATCTCGATGAGCACTTTGGCGGTATCGTGCGCACCGAGGCGTTCGAGGACTGTCATAATCCGGATGTGTTCTACGCCGCCGTGGAAACGGCTGTCAAACATGGAGCTAACGTCATCTTCTCGACCTCGCACCGCCTGATGGAATACACGCTCAGAGCTGCCGTTGAGTATCCCCAGGTGCGGTTCCTTAACTGCTCTATCGGCCTTCCCCACCAAAGCGTCCGTTCGTACTTTGGCAAGATGTACGAGGCCAAGTTCCTCCTGGGCGCCCTTGCCGCCAGCATGGCGGACAACCACCGCATCGGCTACCACGCGTCGGTCTTCGCCTCGGGCGCACTCAGCGAGATCAACGCCTTTGCGATTGGCGCCTCGCTGCTCGACCCCCGTGCGCAAATTATCCTGACCTGGGGCGATGTGCCCGCTGGAGGTCTTGCCGAAGCCATGTGTCGCGAAGGCGTGAGCGTCATGACCGGCGCTGACATGTCAAAGTCGCTCGTAGACCCTACGGCCTACGGACTCCATCGCCTGGTCGATGGCAAGGTCGTCGGCATCGCCATGCCGGTCTGGAACTGGGGCCGATACTACGAGCTTATCGTTCGCAGCCTTCTGCACGGCACGTGGGACGAGACCAGCGACGACAACCAAGTGCGCGCCGTCAACTACTGGTACGGAATGAGTTCCGGCGTTATCGACATCCGTTACGCTCCGGGCCTACCCTACCAGACGCGCAAACTCGTGCAGTTGCTCCGCAACGGCATTGTCGAGGGCTCCATCAACCCCTTTGGCGGCGAGCTCCACAGCCAGAACGGCGTGGTACAGATCGAAGGCTTCCCTCCGCTGCCGAGCACGCAGATTGTCGAGATGAATTGGCTGGCGGACAACGTGGTGGGCACCATTCCGCAGCTCGACGATGAGCCGAAAGTCCCTGCCCTATGAAAATCCTTGCCATAGCCGATACCGAAGAACGATGCCTTTGGGAGTGCTTTCGCAAGGAACGCTTTGAGGGTGTCGACCTGATTTTGTCCGCCGGCGATCTGGACCCGGACTATCTTGAGTTTTTGGTTACGGTCATCAACAAACCGCTCATCTACGTGCGCGGCAATCACGATGACCGCTACGCACGTCATGCACCGGGCGGATGTATCTGCGTGGAAGACAGCGTGTACACGTACCGAGGGATTCGCATTGCGGGCCTTGGCGGGTCCATGCGTTATCGCGACGGCGCCAACATGTACACCGAACGCGAGATGTCCAAGCGCATGCGTAAGCTGTCGCGTAAGGTTAGGATGGTCGGCGGGTGCGACATTCTGCTTACCCATGCACCCGCCGCCGGTATGGGTGATCTGGACGATCTGCCGCATCGAGGGTTTGAGTGCTTTAACACGGCGCTTGAGTCCTGGGGGGCCGACTACATGGTGCATGGGCATGTACACCAAAGCTACGGTTACGATTTTCAGCGCGAGCGGCAGCATGTGTGTGGAACGACGATCATCAACGCCTGCGGCTATACGCAGTTTGAGCTCGACCAGACGCGCTACCCCATCCGTGGCTGGCAGGCAGCCTGGCTCAATTCGCAAACCATGCGCCGCGAGCTCAAACGCCACGAGGCCATCGAGTCCTCGACCGCCAGAACCCCCTGGTAACCGCCACAAAGGGGACACTGTCCCCTTTGTGGTGGTTTTGACGCGATAGCAAGAAACCCGGTCCTGCGCAGGGCAGAACCGGGTTTCTTTAGCAATGCTTGCTTTGCTCAGGCAGTAACTAGCAGTTACTCAGCCAGGAAGTCACGCTGGACAGCGGGATCGACCTTGACGCCAGGGCCCATGGTGGAAGACACGGAGATGGACTTGACGTACTTGCCCTTAGCAGAAGAGGGCTTGACGCGCAGGATCTCGGTGTACAGGGCAGCGTAGTTCTCAACGAGCTGCTGCTCAGAGAAGGACTTCTTGCCCAGGGGCACGTGGCAGATGCCGTAGCGGTCAGCGCGATACTCAACGCGGCCGGCCTTGAGCTCGGAGACCATCTTGGCGACGTCCATGGTCACGGTGCCGAGCTTGGGGTTCGGCATAAGGCCACGGGGACCAAGGATCTTACCGATGCGGCCAACCTTGGCCATCATGTTCGGCGTAGCGATAGCGGCGTCGAAGTTGATCTCGCCCTTCTGGATCTGGGCGACGAGCTCGTCGGAACCGATGATGTCGGCGCCGGCGGCCTCGGCCTCGCGGGCCTTCTCGCCCTCGGCGAAGACGGCAACACGAACGGTCTTGCCGGTGCCGTGGGGCAGGGAGATGGAACCACGGATGTTCTGGTCAGCCTTACGAGTATCGATGCCCAGACGGAAGTGGGCCTCGACGGTCTCGTCGAACTTGGCGGTGTCGAGCTCCTTGATGAGCTTGGCAGCCTGAAGGGGGGTGTAGAGCGTGGCGCGGTCGATCTTCTCGGCAGCGGCGTTATAGCTCTTACCATGCTTAGCCATGTGCATTACCTCCTGTGGTTAAACGGGCGTGAGCCCTCCCACATCGTATCGTGTGCCCTATTGCACACATATAACGGTCGCCCCGGTCGGAGCACCCGTCATTACCTAAAGAAATCGCTACTCAGCGATGGTGACGCCCATGGAACGGGCGGTACCGGCGATGATCTTCTTGGCGGCGTCAATGTCGTTGGCATTGAGGTCCGGCATCTTGATCTCGGCGATCTTGGTGAGCTGCTCCTGGGAGAGCTGACCGACCTTGTCGGCCTGAGGCTTAGCGGAACCAGACTTGAGGTTCAGCTCCTTCTTGATGAGGTGAGCCGCCGGCGGGGTCTTGGTGATGAAGGAGAAGGACTTGTCCTCGTAGACAGAAATCTCAACGGGGATGATGTCGCCCTTCTTGTCCTGCGTCTCGGCGTTAAAGGCCTGGCAGAACTGCATGATGTTCACGCCAGCAGCGCCCAGGGCGGGGCCGACGGGAGGAGCGGGGTTAGCTGCACCAGCAGGAATCTGGAGCTTAATGACGTTGGCAACCTTCTTCTCAGCCATGGTCATTCCTTTCGAATCACGAGTGTGAAGTACTTGCTATATCGTAAGCACGCACGTGTTAGAAGCACTCCTGAGATGAGCAGTCACAGAAGAAGCACGCTCGCGCGAACGTACGAAAACTTAAGCGATGACAGCGACCTGGTTAAAGTCGAGCTCGACCGGCGTCTCGCGGCCAAAGATCATCAGCGTGACCTTGAGCTTGCCAGCCTCGGTGTTAACCTCGGAGACCTTGCCATCAAAGTCGGTAAGCGGGCCATCGGTGACGCGGACGGACGTGCCGACCTGAATATCAACCGAGGTGCGCTTGGGCGAATCACCCTTACCGGGACGACGAGTCATCTTGTTGTACTCGTCGCGGGAAAGCGGAGCGGGCTTGCCGTTGCCGCCCAGGAAACCGGTGACGCCAGGCGTGTTACGAACGCACGTCCAAGCATCGTCATCCATCTCCATGCGGACCAGGACATAACCCGGGAAGATCTTGGAATCCTTGGTCTCACGCTTGCCACCCTCTTTAATCTCGGTGACGCGCTCCATAGGAATCTCGATATCAAAGATACGGTCCTGCATGCCCATAGTCTCGATGCGATGCTCGAGATCGGACTTAACGCGGTTCTCGTATCCAGAGTAAGTGTGAACGACGTACCAACGCTTAGACATGGTTTAGCCCCTCAATCCAGAGAACAGAGCAAGAGCCTCGCCAAAGCCAGCATCGAGCAGAGCGATGACGACGCCGACGACGATCAGAGAAGCGCAAACGACGACCGAGTAGTTCACGAGCTCCTTCTTATCGGGCCACGTGACACGCTTCATCTCGGACTTCACCGAAGCGAAATACTTCTTGGTGCGGGCGAAGAAACCAGGCTTCTCGTTCTTCTTAGACTTCGCAGCCTTCTCGCTCTTCTTGGCAACGGCCTTCTTGGCCTCAACCTTGGAGTTGGCGGCAGCGTTGTTGGCAGGCGCCTGCTGCTGTGCCTTCTTCTTGTTCTTCTTGTTGGCCATTTGGGTTACCTCCGCGCAATGCGCTTATACATGAGTAAACCGTAAGCCCCCAACTGGGAGCTTACGGAATAATGACTGGCACGCCAGGAAGGACTCGAACCCTCAACACTCGGTTTTGGAGACCGATGCTCTACCAATTGAACTACTGGCGTATATGACTAGAGACTAGCGAGTCTCTTTGTGCAGCGTGTGGTGACGGCACCAGGGGCAATACTTCTTGATCTCCATACGATCAGGCATGGTCGACTTGTTCTTGGTGGTCGTATAGTTGCGGCGCTTGCACTCAGTGCACGCAAGAGTAACTAGAGTACGCATGTATCCTGAACCTTTCATTTCCGCCCCGTACGGGCACGAGTTGTTACTTTATCAGCTCCACGTAAGTGCTGTCAATGAAAACCTCGAGTCAATTGGTTCTCGGTGGATCCATTCATATTAGGAACACATCAATGAAGCCATCGAAAGCTAATCGACGGTGCATCCAGGACCATTATCGATCCTCTCGACACCAGCAACGGCTCAATATCCATTGCAGAAAAGAACCCGGCACCCATATAAGTGCCGGGTTCTCTAAGTCAACTATATCAGAGAGCTAATTTACTCAATGATCGTGGAGACGATGCCCGAACCGACGGTGTGGCCACCCTCGCGGATAGCGAAGCGCAGGCCCTCCTCCATGGCGATCGGGTGGATGAGGTCGCCCTCGATGGTGATGTGGTCACCAGGCATAGCCATCTCGGTGCCCTCGGGGAGCTTGACCGTACCGGTAACGTCGGTGGTACGGAAGTAGAACTGAGGACGATAACCATCGAAGAACGGGGTGTGACGGCCGCCCTCCTCCTTGGTCAGAACGTAGATCTCACCGGTGAACTTGGTGTGCGGGGTAACCGAACCGGGCTTGCAGAGAACCTGGCCGCGCTCGATGTCCTCGCGCTTGATGCCGCGGAGCAGCAGACCGACGTTGTCGCCAGCCTCGCAGAAGTCCATGGACTTACGGAACATCTCGATACCGGTAACGACGGTGTTCTGGGTATCCTTGATGCCGACGATCTCGACGGGCTCGTTGAGCTTGAGCTCACCGCGCTCGACACGGCCGGTAGCAACGGTACCACGGCCGGAGATGGTCATAACGTCCTCAACGGCCATCAGGAACGGGAGGTCGTTGTTACGAGCAGGCGTCGGGATGTACTCGTCGACGGCGTTCATGAGCTCGCGGATAGCGTCCATCCACTTGGCGTCGCCCTCGAGAGCGCCCAGAGCGGAACCACGGATGACGGGGATGTCGTCGCCGGGGAAATCGTACTCGGAGAGGAGCTCACGGGTCTCCATCTCGACGAGGTCGATGAGCTCGTCATCGTCAACCATGTCGCACTTGTTCAGGAAGACGACGATGTAGGGAACGCCGACCTGACGGGCGAGCAGGATGTGTTCGCGGGTCTGAGCCATGGGGCCGTCGGTAGCGGCGATGACCAGGATAGCGCCGTCCATCTGAGCAGCACCGGAGATCATGTTCTTGACGTAGTCAGCGTGGCCCGGGCAGTCAACGTGAGCGTAGTGACGGGCAGCAGTCTCGTACTCGACGTGGGAGACGGAGATCGTAATGCCGCGCTCGCGCTCCTCGGGAGCCTTGTCGATGTTCTCGAACGCAGTGAAGTCAGCCTTGCAGCCCTCGGTCTCGGAGAGAACCTTGGTGATGGCAGCGGTCAGCGTGGTCTTGCCGTGGTCGACGTGACCAATGGTGCCGATGTTAACATGCGGCTTAGTGCGCTCAAACTTCTCTTTGGCCATAAAGCCCTCCTCTAAACAGGTCGTCCCCGGACGGGACTTTGCCTTTATACCATAGTGGCCTCTCAACATACTATTGAGAAGCCACCGTGTTACCTATGGTAGCGGTGACTGGATTCGAACCAGTGACGCCACGGGTATGAACCGTGTGCTCTAACCAACTGAGCTACACCGCCGGATGGAGCCTGCAACCAGACTTGAACTGGTGACCTCTTCGTTACCAACGAAGTGCTCTACCGACTGAGCTATACAGGCACTTGACGGGTGGGAGCTATAGGATTCGAACCTATGTAGGCAGAGCCAACGGGTTTACAGCCCGTCCCCATTAACCACTCGGGCAAACTCCCAATCGTTCAAGTATCCGCAGGTTCTTTGGTCTTTTGGACCGCCGCCCCCGCGAACGAAAAAGATAATACGATGCAACCTTGGGGGCTGTCAACGAAAACCTCTAGATACACGGTTCCGGGCGTATCTATATAGCCGTGACCTGCGGTTTTATTGAGTTTGGATGTGAAGGACAGTGGTTTTGGATACAGAGGTGACATTTCCCAAGGTAACACTTTGGCGTAGTGGAGTACGCCTACAGCATCGACCTTCGATACCGGCTTATTTACACCTATATATAGGTCGAGATCGGGCTTCCGCGGCAGATTCGATCGTGGATTTTCTTCCGTTTGAAATCGAGCGTGGACAATCTCCCACTTTTGGCGTGTCTCCAAGGCCAAAGTGGCAGATTTTCCACGATCATTCACTAAGCGGGAGAACTATAGAGCCGAACTACTCGGGCCAGGCCAAAGTAGACCCATAGAGCGGCTCCCCCTTGGTGCAGGGGTAGCGACTCAAGTAACACGACGATAGCAAGTCGAAGAAATAAGTCATGGCATATTTCGAATAAACGCCGAGTCGGTCAATTCCGTTTCCCGCATTACCAAGACGATATACACGGTCAAAAGAGCTCGATTTGTCATCGTTGCTAAACGCAGTAATTAGAATCTTCCTGCCCGAACGGCAATCAAGATACTCACGCGCCTGTGACGCAAATAGCCCGGAGACCGATACGAGAATTATCAATGACTGCGAAGCGTCTCCCATGTTTTTCAATTCCGCGACGTTAGCCCCAGCAACTATGCGAACTATCTTGCCCGCATAAAACATTTCCTGCTGAAATCGTACGAGATTGGCGCTCACATTATTGGTGCACCAGATTTCAACGTTTTTATGGCCATCAATTTCGTCGGCAAGGTGCTTAATAGCGATATCGGACACGCCGCTTTCAACCTCAGCGAACATCTCGATCATGCGAACGTCGAGCTCTGCCCTGTACTCCTCGTAGCCAAATTCCTCCTCTCGATGGCTTAAGTCGCTTGGAAAGACTGATTGAGTAAATGATTCTTTCAAATCGCTAAGAGACTGGTAGCCCAATCGATTGCAGAAACGACGAACAGCGGAACGGGTCACGAATGCATCGCGGGTTATAGCGGCAACATTGATTTCGCTCGAACGCCTAATGTGAGCGATGAGATATCGAGCGATGGCGGCATCGTTTGACCCAAACTCGCTGTTGATGATGGAGCTAATGCGATTGAGCACATCGAAGTCATTGATATTCACATGATCCCTCTTTCCGCTCTCCTCGAAATCATGGTTCATTTATTGAATCAAACAGCTTTGGTCGTTCTCCTATGATTCAAATCAGTTGACGTCATCTTAATCGTAATTCCGCCACACGTATCCACCGTGTTGAATGATGGAAAGGGGATTCATGGGCAACGTGAACAACATGCCGTTTCTCTGGGGTTCCGCCACAGCGTCTTATCAGTGCGAGGGTGCCTGGAACGAAGACGGCAAAGGCCTTGGCGAGTGGGATTTCTTTAGCCACACAAGCAATAAGAACATCAACCATGTTGACGGTGATGTATCTTGCGACTTCTACCATCGCTATGAAGAAGATATCCGCATGATGAAAGAAGGCGGACAAAACACCTATCGCTTCTCTCTTTCATGGAGTCGAATCATCCCCACGGGTATCGGCGAAGTGAATGAAGAGGGCATCGATTTTTATAATCGGGTCATTGATTGTTGCCTCGAAAATGGCATAGAGCCCAACGTTACGCTGTTCCATTACGATCTACCATTCACGCTTGCTTGCAAAGGCGGATGGCTGAACAACGACATGGCAGAGTGGTTCTGCAAATACGCCAAGATTTGCTTTGAGCGCTTTGGAGACCGCGTCAAAATCTGGGCTACCGTTAACGAGCCGCATTTCTACAGCTACTGCGTAAACATGTTGGGCAACTATCCCCCCAATCGATCGCTCGACGTTCAGTCGTACATGCAGTTTCAGTACAACCTGATGCGCGCAAGCGCACTCGCAGTCCGAACATATCGTCAAATGGGCTACGACGGCATCATCGGCGCCGTCCACGATGGCGGCGTTGTCGAACTCGACCCGGCAACCGAGCAACCTGATGACGTATTTCGATACGCAGACTTTTTCGCCAATCGCATGATTCTGGCACCAGCGCTTCAGGGTCAACTGCCGCCAGAAATGGACGAAATCCTTGAAAAACTTGGCGTCTCGCTCTATCGATCCCCAAATGACGTAGAAGAATTCAGAGACGGTAAAGTCGATTTTATTGGACTCAACGTGTATTGCCGAGAGTATGTAACCGACTGGCACGGTGGAGAGCTTGCCGTTTCGGCGAACAATAAGGGCGGTTCGAGCAAAAAGGTCGAAGGAAAATGCATTGCGCCCTTGTTTGAAAGCGCCCGCGACAGCAATGTTCCCCGCAATAAATGGGGCCGCGAAATACTCCCAGGTTGCATGTATTCAACCATCATGGATGTCCACGAGCGCTATGACGCGCCCCGCATCTTTATTACGGAAAACGGACATGGCGCCTATGAGCAACCAGACGCAGACGGAATGATCCACGATGATGACCGCATCGAGCTTCTGGGCCAGTTCATCGAGCACATGATGAGGGCTAAGCGCGACGGCGCGCGCGTTGAGGGCTACTACCTCTGGTCGACGATGGATCTGTATAGCTGGATCAACGGCTACGAAAAACGATACGGACTTGTCCATATCGACTTCGAGAACAATCTGAAGCGCACCCCCAAAAAGAGCTGGTATTGGTACCGAGACCTTATCTCGAAGTATCAGGAGCAGGAAGGTTAGGAGAAAGAGATGAAATATCAGGCAATGTCCGAAACAGTCCTAAAGGCTGTTGGCGGCAAAGAGAACATTACATCGGTAACTCATTGTGCGACGCGCCTTCGCATCGACGCACGAGACACCTCGATCATCGATCTCCAGCTCGCCAAATCGGCCGATCAGGCGCTCGGGGCAGTAGTCAGCGGTGGCCAGCTTCAGGTGATCATCGGCCCCAACGTCACCGAGGCTTACAACGACTTCCTCGACTTCGCGGGAATCGAAGTCGGCGGTGGCACGGTTGCCGACGATGCCCAAACCGCCAAAGACCTTGCAGAAGGCATTAAAAGCGGTAACACCGCCATGGGCTTGATTGAGAAATTCGGGAACGTCTCTGCACAGGTATTCATGCCCATCGTCCCGGCGCTCATCGTTGGCGGACTCATTCTTTCGATCAAGAATCTCCTGGTCAATTATTGCGGATTGAGCACCGATAGCGGAACCGCCCAGGTCCTGTTGGCGATCTTTAGCGCTTCGTTTAGCTTCTTACCCGTTTATCTTGGTTATCAGCTCGCAGCCGTCATGAAGATGCAGCCCATCATGGGCGCATTGTTGGGCGCGTTCATGATCAGCTCGTCCATTAGCGGTGCCGAGGGTCTCGACTTTCTTGGTATTCCCATCCCGACAAACGACTATTCGAGTACGGTAGTGCCCATCGTACTGGGCGTTGTATTCATGTACTTTGTCGACCGCGGCCTTCAGAAGATCATTCCCGACGTTACCAAACTGTTCTTGAAGCCGCTGCTCACCATGATCATCGTCGTGCCCGTCGAGCTGATTATCCTTGGCCCCGCCGGCAGCATGATGGGCTACGCGCTGAGCGATGCCGTCACGTGGCTTATGGACAACGTGGCATTTATCGCTACTCCGATCCTGGCAGCCCTTAACCCCTATTTCGTCATGCTCGGTCTCGATAAGGCTTACATCGCAATCGAAGTTACGAGCCTGGCGCAGCTCGGTTGGGCACCCATTATCTTTGGATTCATCTCGAACCTCTGCATTGGCGGCACGAGCCTCGCCCTGGCAACTGCCATGAAGGGAAACAAAGAGAAGAGGGGTATGGTCACCACGGTTGCCGTCACCGCACTCTGTGGCGTAACCGAGCCCGCGTTCTACGGTTGCCTCATCGAGCGTCCCCGCCTGCTTGTCGGAACGGCAATCGGCGCGCTCTGCGCTGGACTCCCTGCAGGCATCTTTGTTCTGAAAGAGTATGTTGCGGGAGCATGCCCCGGCCTTCTTTCGGCACTCATCTTTATCGCTCCCGATGGGTCCATGGGCAACTTCGTGCTGGCATGCGTTGTCGCCATCATCGCCATCGTCGTCTCCTTCATCGCTGCACGCGTGATCATCAAGAAGAACCCCAGCTATATTGAGTAGATGCCCGCTGTTTGCATTGGGGACATCCTCGGCAGACCATTAGCAAGAACCCAAGAAGTTCCTTAGGAGCTCGATTAATCCATTCGGATTCCTGAAGCACAAACGACCCCGATTCCACAATGAAATCGGGGTCGTTGTTTCTAAAGCCGTCGATAGACAATCGGTGTTTACCTTAGCTCCCTATCCAAGTTAATTATCCACGCTCGTTCTCCGGTCGGGAGATTTTCTTCGCTCGCCTGTCCAGAAATCCACGCTCGAGCAGGACATCCAGATCCGCGCCCGCCCTTGTCTCGATCTGTAACAGCAAGAGGCCTATTCCGCTTCTACATGTTACAGATCAAGATATTCCTAAAACACCCTAAGTTTCATCTCAATCTGTAACAGTTAGATGCCGAATATCGGTCTTGGTGTTACAGATTTAGACAAACTGGAGGACGAGACAAACCAAAAACGGGATGGGCGCTAACCCGATGGCGCACCACCTAACTAGAAACGGGCCCTGTCCCATAAGGAACAGAGCCCGAAACTCTCATGGAGCCAGTGACAGGAATCGAACCTGCAACCCACTGATTACAAATCAGTTGCGCTACCGTTGCGCCACACTGGCACACTTGGCGCTTTCGCGCGAAGCCTGTTAAGGATAAAGGAATTGAAGACGGGGCGCAACAGGCCCTTCGACCGACCACATCTCAAAACTATTCGCCAGAACGAATAGTTTTATCCGTTCGCCAAAACCAAAAACTATTCGTTTTGGCGACGGCAACCCACAGTCCATTGATTACAAATCAACGGGCCGGCCAATTGGGAAACGGGTCTCTATGGATAATCCCCTACCGTCCGCGCAGGGCCTTAAGCTTGGCCAGGGCATCGGGACTCAGGCGGCTGCCCAGAGTCATCTTGATCTGCGGGGCCTCCTCGGCCTCGTAAACGTCGTTATCAATCTGTTTGATCTCGTCCACCAGCATACGGCTCGAGATGCGCGTGACGCCCTTCCCCATGACGACAGCCTGGATCGTGCCGTCACTCGATACCACGGAGCACGCGCGGCCTTCCTCGCGTGCCTCGATGCAGAGCTTCTGCACCACGGTATCGGCAGAGACGCCCGTCGGCGAGAACTCGATGCGCACGCCGCGGGCCGGTAGGTTGGGGCGCTCGTTGGAGATGTTGCCCGCGCCGTCGAACACGATCACGGCCTCGTAACGGCCCTGGGCAAACGCCGCGACATCGTTGATAAGCGCAGTACGAGCCATATCGTGGACGTCGCTGGAATATGGATCGTCGGAATGGTCGTAGACGAGCTTTTCGTAGCGCGGCGTGCAGTGAATCACGTTGTAGCCGTCGACCACCAGCAGCTCGGGCTTATTGGAGTGCACCGTCGAGACCGGATCGGCGATGGCCTGCGCAAACGCATTGCCGCCCACACCATAGGTCGCGGCCGAAACGATCGGCTTGGCCGAGCCCTCGCCAAAGCGCTTGGCCTTGGACTTGGCGCGGTTCTTCTTGGACATGCGCTACTCCTCCCCCATGAGCTCGCCGGCATTGCGGCGCAACCACTCAAAGCACAGCGCAGTGGTCGCCTGGGCAACATTGAGACTCTCGGTCATGCCGCGCTGGGGAAGCTTGGTCAAAAAGTCGCATTTCTCAAGCACCAGGCGCGAGATGCCGTCGCCCTCGGAGCCCATGACGAGCGCAACGCGGCCCTCGAAGGGAGCATCCCAGCAGCTGCCCTCGGCGTGCTCGGAAGCACCGCCCACCCAAAAGCCGGCGGCCTTGAGGTCGTCGAGCGCTCGAGCGATGTTGGGAACCTGTGCGATGGGCAGATGCATAACGGCGCCGGCAGAGGTCTTGTAGCTGCCGACGGTCACACCGGCGGCGCGCTTGTTGGCAATGATGACGCCCGCCGCGCCCACGACCTCGGCAGAGCGCACGATGGCGCCAAAGTTACCGTCGTCGGTCACGTGGTCGAGCACGACGACAAGAGCCGGACCCTCGCCCGCGCGGTCGAGGATATCGGCAACATCGGCATAGGGGAAGTTGCCCACCTCGAGCGCAATGCCCTGGTGAGCGCCATGGCTCGACAGCGCATCGAGCTGCGCGCGCGGCACATACTTAATGCGGACACCCGCGGCGTTGAGATCGTCGACCAGGCGCGACAAGGCAGCATCGCGCTCCCCGCCCTCGGCGATGAGCGCGCACTTGACGGGAAAGCCGGTGCGCAGGGCCTCGGCGGCAGCACGGCGACCTTCGATAAACTCGCCCTTGGGGACCTGAATGTTGTCGCGGTTGCGATTTCGCTGCGGACGCGCAGCCTGGGCTTGGGAGCGCTCGCGCTGGCCCTTGGAAGCGGCAGCGCGGTCATTGCGGCGAATCGGGCGCGAGCCAGAAGCAGCCTGTTTGCCACCACGAGGCGCACGCTTGCGATTGTCGGCCATAAAGCGACCTCCTAAATACAACTATCAAACGAAACAAATAGACCGACCGCCCGAGGTGCGGCAGATTGCCTTGAAAGAGGAGGGCATAGACCTTGAGGTCATGCCCGACGATTGAAAGGCAAGGTGCCGTGGCTCGGGCGGTCGGCACGGGTTTTCCAAGTGTCCGAGATGGCCGTGAAAGAGGAGCGACGCGTACTTGAGTACGCGAGCGACGGTTTGAACGGCAAGGTCGGGTGCTTGGGAAACCCGCAGGGATTAGAGAGTCTTGATACGGGTGCCAGCTGCAGTATCTTCGATCGTCAGACCCAGGTCCTTGAGCTGATCGCGGATGGCATCTGCCAGATCCCAGTTCTTGGCGGCGCGGGCCTCGGCGCGGGCCTCGAGAATCTTGGCAGCGGCCTCGTCCACATCGTCGCCCGTGTAGGCGACCAGGCCGGCGGCAACGCCTAGCAGACCCAGCGGCAGCTCGACCTTGGGCTCGGGGAGCTCAACGCCAAACGTATCGAGCAGCTCGACCAGCGTATCGGCGGCGGCAAGCGCGGCGGCCTTGTCGGCAGCGTCGCCCGCCTGCTCCAGGTACTGGTTGCACTCGGTCACAAAGCCAAAGACGGCACCCATGGCACCAGCGGTGTTAAAGTCGTCGTCCATGCACTCCTTAAAGGTGGCACGGGTCTCGGCGGCCTTGGCGGCAAACGCCTCGGATGCTGCCTCATCGGCATCGGCCGTCGCATGGTTCGCGGCCCAGCGCAGGTTCTCGACCGTACCGGCGATACGCGTGAGCGAGTTCTCGGCACCCTCCAGGCGCTCCCAAGAAAAGTCGAGCGGCGAGCGATAGCTCGTCTGCAGCATCAGCAGGCGCAGAGCGGCAGCGGAGTGCTGCTCGAGCACCTCGGCCAGCGTAAAGAAGTTACCGAGCGACTTGGACATCTTCTCGCCGTCTACCAGCAGCATGCCCGTGTGCATCCAGGTGTTGGAGAAACCCTGGTGCCAGGCGCAAGTGGCCTGGGCGCACTCGTTCTCGTGATGCGGGAAGGCAAGATCGGAGCCGCCGCCGTGGATGTCGATCGGGGTGCCCAGGTAGCGGTGCACCATGGCGGCGCACTCGGTGTGCCAGCCGGGACGGCCCTCGCCCCAGGGGCTCGGCCAGCTGGGCTCGCCGGGCTTGGCGGCCTTCCACAGGGCAAAGTCGAGCGGGTCGTTCTTGTCCTCGTTCTCCTCGATGCGCGCACCAACCATAAGGTCATCGATGTTGCGGCCCGAGACCTGGCCATAGTTGGGATCGCTGCGCACGGCAAAGTACACATCGCCGTTATCGGCGGCGTAAGCGTGGCCCTGCTCGATAAGCGTCTTGATCATGGCGATCATGGGGCCGATCTCCTTGGTGGCGCGGGGGCGCACATCGGGATCGAGCACGTTGGCGGCGCGCATGACGCCGATGAACTTGTCAGAGAACTCCGTCGCGACCTCGGCGGCCGTTCGGCCCTGCTCGTTGGCGCGCTTGATGATCTTGTCATCGACATCGGTGAGGTTCTGGGCGAACGTGACCTCGTAGCCGCTCGCGATGAGCCAGCGACGAATCACGTCAAAGCTGATGAACGTGCGGGCATTGCCGATGTGGATGTTGTCGTAGACCGTGGGGCCGCACACGTACATGCGGACCTTGCCGGACTCGATGGGCTGGAACTCTTCCTTTTTATGGGTAGCGCTGTTGTAGATACGCATTCGTTACTCCTTAACAGTTTTCTGTAGCAGGCAGACGGCCCAGGCGCCAATTCCCTCGCCTTGACCTTCCCAACCGAGCTTTTCGGTCGTAGTGGCGGCGACGCCCACGTTTTCGACGTCGACGCCCAGGGCATGGGCAAGGTTGGCGCGCATGGCATCGCGGTGCGGGGTGATCTTGGGTTGCTGACAGGCAATGGTGCAATCGGCATCGACAAACTCGAAGCCCAGTTCGCGCGCGTAGTCCATCACGCGAGCGAGCAGCACCATCGAATCGGCACCCTCATAGGCGGGGTCGGTATCGGGGAATAGCTTGCCGATGTCTCCCCCGCGGCAGGCGCCCAGAATGGCGTCGGCCAAGGCATGCGCGAGCACATCGGCATCCGAGTGGCCCAGCAGGCCGCGCTCGTAGGGAATGTCAACCCCGCCGATGATACATCGACGCCCCTCCACCAAACGGTGGACGTCGTAGCCGTGGCCAATGCGCAGGTTACTGAACATGGGGAAGGTCCTCTCCCTCGGCCATGCGACCAAGCAGAATCGCGGTTACGGGACGCAGGTCCTCGGGCACCGTCACCTTAAGGTTATCGCGCGGGCTCTGGACACAGCGGACGCGCCCGCCCATGCGCTCGACCAGCGAAGAATCGTCGGTCCCGATAAAGCCCTCGGCGATAGCTGCGGTGTGGGCGCGCTTCATGGCGTCGACGCTAAAGATCTGCGGTGTCTGCGCGGCCCAGTAGAGCTCACGCGGCGGCGTCTCGACGATATTGTCGCCGTCGACGATCTTGAGCGTGTCGATCGCGGGCTGACCGCATACGACACCGTCGAGGGCGCGGTCGTCCACAAGCACGTCGATCGCATGATCGATGGCCTCGGTCGTGATGAGCGGACGGGCGCCGTCGTGGATGGCGACATATTCGAAACCCGCCGGAACCGCATGCACGCCGGCACGGGTGGAATCCTGACGGGTATCGCCGGCATCGGCGAAGCTGATGGGCGTGTTATACGAATACGGGTCGATGGCCAGGCGGCGCATCTCGGCACGACGCTCGGCAGGGCAAACCACGACGATGTGGCCGACCTTATTGCTACGGTCAAATGCGCGGATGGACCAGCTCATAAGCGGACGGCCCGCTACATTGACGAGCTGCTTACCACCGGGGTTACCAAAGCGCTGGCCGCTGCCACCGGCAACGACCACGGCGCATACGGGCGCCATTATGCGTTCCCCTGTTTGGTACCCTTCATGCGGTACAGGGAGTCCGCAAGAATGGCAGGGTTGTTGACGCCAAAGTCGCCCAGGCGCTCCGGATCCTCGCTGATGTCATCCATGAGCTCCTGCAGCGAGCCGTACTCGTCGACGATCTTCTCGGCCACGCCGTCGCGCACGACGGACACGCGCGAAAGCGTGCGCAGGCCCAGCGGCGTCATGACGGAGTCCTCGTCCAGGTCGTCGTAACCCAGAACCGCCGCCACATGCTGTGGGTCGGACAGGTCCTTAGGCGTCATACGGCTCAGGTTGGCGCGGATCTTTTCGGCATTGGCCTCGGAGGAATCACTCGCATAGTCGCGAATCATCAGGTCGTACTCGGTATCCATGCTGGAGCCGGCGAGCTGCTCGAGCTGCATCTGCACGAGCTTGCCCTGGTTGCCCAGCTTGACAATGCAATCCTTAAGTTCGGTCTTTGCCTGCTGCATGATCTCGAAGCTCGAGAAAATCCCGGTAATGTCGGCGAGCGTAACGTAGTCGTCGAGCTCGAGGGCCGTCAGGCGCAGTAGGGAGCGATCGAGCGACTGACGGGTAGTCTGGAGCGTGGCGACGAGCTGGTTGACCGAGCTCATGATGGTGGTGACGGGCTGGATCTCATAGCTCTTGCCGTGAACGTACACGTTGACGACGGCACGACGGGCCGAGACCGAGATCACGATGGCATCGGTGAGCACCGACATGCGAGCGGCAGTGCGGTGACGCATGCCCGTCTCGCTCGTGGCAAGCGAGGGATCGGGATTGAGGTGGAAGTTGGCGCGCAGGATCTGGGTGAGGTCGCCGTCGATAACGATGGCACCGTCCATCTTGGAGAGCTCGAACAGGCGGTTCGAGGTGAACGAAATGTTGAGTGGGAAGCCGTCGTTACCGGCAGCGAGCACGTTTTCGGTGTCGCCGACGCAGATAAGGGCACCCAGGTGACCGGCGATGATCATGTCGAGGGCGGTGCGGATCGGCTGACCAGGTGCCGTCAGGCGGATGGCCTGTTCCATACGCTTTTGCAGCTCGTTCTTATCCAAGGCATCGCTCCCATCGTATACGCTCCATAAACGCTAAATAGTTTCTCACGGTTTGCCCCCGCAGCGCTTGCGAAATCCGATGCTTACAGAATGAGCGAACACCGCTGGGGTAGTCAAAAGAGCCCCAACCCAAATGAGCTGCTTATGTGGTAGCATCGGGATTCGCATAAATGAGGGAGTAGTCGCGTGATCGGGTTCGCCTCCGGTGGCGCGGCAAGTCAACACACTGGCCGATGCGGCCTGGCTTGCCTTAATGAACGAGACTCGTGGCTGTGCGCGCAACGCGTACGCCACGGGTCTTTTTTGTTACTCCCCCAAGAGGTACACGCGGGCCCGCCCGCAGAGAGGGAGTCAGACTATGGGACTCGCAGAGCTCGTGCTGCTCGCCGTTGGCCTTTCGATGGACGCCTTTGCCGTATCCATCTGCAAGGGCCTTGGCATGAAGAAGATCGACCTTAAAGTCGCCGCGGTGCTCGGCCTGTTCTTTGGCGGCTTTCAGGCCGGCATGCCCGTAATCGGATGGGCGCTTGGCAGTCAATTCATGGGCATCATCGGACCCATCGACCATTGGATCGCCTTTATCCTTTTGGCCTTTATCGGCGGCAAAATGCTGTGGGAAGCCTTTACCGAGGACGAGAATGAAGGCGACGGCAAGGATGCCGAAAAGATTGACCTGGGCGAGTACCTGATCCTCGCCATCGCCACCTCAATCGACGCCCTAGCCGTAGGCATCTCATTTGCGGCGCTCTCGGTTGACATCGTTCCCGCTGTATCGCTTATCGGCGTCACAACGTTTATCTTCTCCGTCGCCGGCGTAGCGATCGGCCACACCTTTGGCGCGCGCTACGAAAAACCTGCCACCATCGTGGGCGGCATCGTGCTCATCCTCATCGGGCTTAAGATCTTGCTTGAGCACCTTGGGATCCTCGCACTGTAGCGAATAACGGCCGCCCGGCATTACGCCAGGCGGCCGTTTTCATAGCCAGCCGTTTTAGAGCGGCTTAGCCAAAGCAACCTTTACGCAGCGAGGCGCTTGAGGACGTCGATGAGCAGCTCGTAGAAGCGCTCGGCAGAAGCGAGCTCCATGCTCTCGTCCGGGGTGTGGACATCGGAGAGCGTCGGGCCCACGGCGATGGCGTCCAGGCCGTGCAGGGCCTCAGCAAACAGGCCGCACTCAAGGCCGGCGTGAATGGACTCGATGCGCAGCTCGGAGCCAAAGAGCTCGCGATAGCTCTCGACAAAAACGTCGCGGACCGGCGAATGCTCGGCATAGCTCCAGCCGGGATACTCGAACTCGAACTTGGCGTCGAAGCCCAAGACATCGGCCAGCGTCTGCAGGCGGTCCTTGAACTCGTTCTGCAGCGAGGTGATCGAGGAGCGCGGGGACAGCATGATCTTGACCTGGTCGTCGGAAGTGGCGACCACGCCGATGTTGGAGGAAACCTCGACGGAGCCGTCGGTGGCGACGTTGCGGCGAATCACGCCGTTAGGGGCAAGACGCAGGGCGCGGATGAGGGCAAGCGCGGACTTCTGATCCATGGCCTCGACCTCGGCGTCGTCGGCAATCTCGACGGTGCAGGTAAAGCCGGGGTCGAAGACCTCGAGCTCGGCAGTGACGTCGGCGATGATGTCCTTTGCGATCTGGGCCGCGGCCTCGGCGGCAGCGTGGTCGGCGTAAACCAGCTCGGCCTTGCACTCACGGTTGATGGCGTTGTCCTTAGTGCCGCCGTTAAAGCTAACGATGGCGGGCTCGCCGGCGACCATCAGGCGGTCGATGATGCGGGCCATGATGAGGTTGCCGTTGCCGCGCTCCAGGTTGATATCGTTGCCGGAATGACCACCCAGTAGGCCGGAGATGTCGAGCGTGAGGGTGCTGCCGGTCTTGTGCTCGCGCACGATGGGGCAGGTGTAGGTAACAACGACGCCGCCGGCGCAGCTGACGGTGGCAACGCCCTCTTCCTCGGAGTCAAGGTTAATCATGGTGCGGGCGCTAATCTGGGACTTGTCGAGCGTCTCGGCGCCGACCAGGCCAGTCTCCTCGTCGGTGGTGAATACGCACTCGAGGGCGGGGTGAGCAATCGAATCGTCGTTGAGCACAGTAAGCATCAGAGCGACAGCAATACCGTTGTCGGCGCCCAGGGTGGTGCCGTTAGCGGTGAGGACGCCGTCCTTGACGACCAGGTCGATACCGTCGGTCGTAAAGTCGTGCTCAACAGAGCCCAACTTGTCGCACACCATATCGATGTGGCCCTGCAGCATCACGGTCGGGGCATTCTCGGCGCCGGCAGAAGCGGGCTTGCGAATGATGACGTTGTAGACCTCGTCCTGGTACACATCGAGGCCGCGCTCCTTGGCAAACGCAACCAGGAAATCGCTGATGCCCTTCTCGTTGCCAGACCCACGGGGGATCGCGCTGACCTCCTCAAAGAAATGGAACAGCTGGGCGGGCTCGTAGCCGGTGATCTTGTAATCCATGGTGCCTCCTTGGCGCAACTGGTTAGACAGTAAGACATGCGCCTTGTATATTCCCAGACTTTGCGTGCATAAACCAGTCGAAAACGCCGAGCGCCCTTGCATCATCGGCTAACGGTGGACCGCATAGCGTAACGGTCACAACTACCGCAGCTCTACAAATCGAGGCGCCCTTTCCGGAGCGCCTCGATTGCGCGTATCAAATTGTCGCCACGCCCTACAGCGCGCCGGAACCGGCTTGCATCATGCCACCGGGGCCCGAGGTCACGCCGCCGCTCACGGGCGCGGCGTTGCCAGTGTGCGGTGCCGCCGGGGCGGTATCACCACCGAGCGTGCCCGCCAGACGCGGTGCCGGGATCTCGCCCGTGCCGTGGCTAAAGACAAACTTGCCATCGGCCACGTCGCACAGGACGGTATCGCCCTCGCCCCACTCGCCGGCCAGCAGCTCCTCGGACAGCGGGTCCTCGATGAGCTTTTGAATAGCACGGCGCAGCGGACGCGCACCGTTGGTGAGGTCGGTGCCCTCGGCCACGATCTTGTCATAGGCCGCATCGGTGAGCTTGATGTTCATGCCGTTGGCAATCAGACGCTGGCGCAGGTCGTCCACCAGCAGGTGCGCGATCTTGGTGAGATTCTCGCCCGAGAGCTTCTGGAACACCACGATGTCGTCGATGCGGTTGAGCAGCTCGGGGCGGAACAGGCGCTTGAGCTCGCCCATCGCGCGGCCGCGGATCTCACTCGACGTGAGACCCTGCTCGCCGGTGGTGCCAAAGCCCACGCTCGCATCCTGCGCAATCTCGCGGGCGCCCACATTGGACGTCATGATGATCACGGTGTTGCGGAAGTCGACCGTCTTGCCCTGGCTATCGGTCAGGCGGCCCTCCTCCAGCACCTGCAGCAAGATGTTGAAGATATCGGGGTGCGCCTTCTCGATCTCGTCGAACAGCACGACCGAGTACGGGTGGCGACGAACGGCCTTGGTGAGCTGGCCGCCCTCGTCGTGACCGACGTAGCCCGGAGGGCTACCGATGAGCTTGGAGACCTCGAACTCGCTACCGAACTCGGACATGTCGAAGCTGATGAGCGCGTCCTTGCTGCCAAAGAGATACTCGGCGAGCGTCTTGGCGAGCTCGGTCTTGCCCGTGCCGGTGGGACCCAGGAAGATAAAGCTGCCGCCGGGACGACGCGGGTCCTTGAGCGGCGAGCGGCTGCGGCGCACGGCCTTGGCGACGGCCTCGACGGCCTCGTCCTGGCCGATGATGCGCGTCTTGAGCACGCTTTCGGTCTGCAGCAGGCGCCGGCTCTCGCTCTCGGTAAGCGAGGATACCGGCACGCCCGAAGTCACGGACACAATATCGGCGATCTGACTCACATCGATGGTGAGCGGGCTGGCGTCGAGCTCGGCGGTCCAGGCAGCCTTGGCCTCGGCGAGTTCAATCTCGGCAGCCTTCTGCTGCTCGGTGATCTCGGCGGCCTTGTTCATGTCGTCGCTCTCGGTGGCCTCCTGCGCGGCGGCCTTGAGCTCCTCTATGCGATGCTCGGCCTCGCGCACCGGCTCGGGCGCGCGGTTGGCGGCGATTCGGGCGCGGGCACCGGCCTCGTCAATGAGGTCGATGGCCTTATCGGGCAGGAAGCGATCCTGAATGTAGCGGTTGGAAAGGTTCGCGGCGGCCTCGATAGCACCCTGCGTATAGCGCACATGGTGGTGCTCCTCGTAGCGCGGCTTGAGCGCGGTCAGGATCTTGACCGTGTCCTCGACGCTCGGCTCCTCGACATCGATGGTCTGGAAGCGACGCTCGAAGGCCGGGTCCTTGGTGAGGTACTTGCGGAACTCCTCGGCCGTGGTGGCGCCGATAATCTGGAAGGCACCGCGCGCGAGCACGGGCTTGAGCATGGAGCTCGCGTCGATGGAGCCCTCGGCAGAACCGGCACCGATGATGGTGTGCATCTCATCGATAAACAAGATGACGTCGTCGGCCTCGGTTGCCTCCTGGATCACGTTCTTGAGGCGCTCCTCAAACTCACCGCGATACTTGGCACCCGCGACAAGACCCGGCAGATCGAGCGTCCAGATATTCTGGTTCATAAGATTCTCGGGCACATTGCCAGCAGCAATCTGCTGCGCCAGGCCCTCGACGATAGCCGTCTTGCCCACGCCGGGATCGCCCAGGATAAGCGGATTGTTCTTGGTGCGGCGCGAAAGGATCTCCATCATGCGCTGGACTTCCTTTTCGCGGCCAATCACGGGATCGAGCTCGCCGTCGCGCGCCTTCTGCGTGAGGTTGGTGGCGAACTGCTTGAGCGTGTCGGTGCCGCCCCCCCTTTGCTGAGAGGCATCCGAGCCGCTAAAGAACGGCAAGCCCGCACCGGGGCGACCGGCGCCGGCTCCGGCGAGCGGACGCTTCTTGTCCTGATCCTTGGCGGTGAGTTTCTCGATAGCCTTTTTGATGGAGGCGGACGACACACCCAGGCGCATGAGGATGTCCATGGCCATGCCGCTGCCCTCTTCGACGATGCCGATCAGCAAGTGCTCGGTCGACACGTAGGTCTGGTTGTTCTCACGCGCCACGCGGAAGGAGCGCTCCATCACGCTAATGACGAGCGGCGTAAAGGCAAGCTTGGCAGCCTCGGTCTCCTCGCTGGGCTCGGGAACCGTGGTCTGGACCTCTTTGAGGGTATCCATGATGTCGTCGTAGGAGATATCGAGCGAGCGCAGCGCCTCAGCGGCAATGCCCTCGTCCTCCTTGGCGAGCGCGAGCAACAGATGCTCGGTACCCACCTTATTTGAATGAAGATCAAGCGCCTCCTGCTTGGCCATGGACATGACCTTGCGCGCGCGATCGGTAAAACGGTCTAACATGCTAGTTCCTCTTAGACGAGCTAGTTTTTTCAAACGCAAAGCGCCACTCGTGGCGGCGCTTTGGTCTCTTTACCCATATGGAGTATATGTTAACCGCTGGGGCCTTTTCCGCATGCAGCCATACGACAACGTCTACAAAAAAGGAATTGCCAGGTGCGTCTGCATCGGCCCAACGAGCGTGGATTTTCGGACACCCATTCCACGAGCGTGGATAATCTCCCGTTTTGAGCCCGTAAACAAGCCAAAAACGGGAGATTTTCCACGTTCATGTTTTGCGGATCAGTTTCATTTGCACCAATTAGCTGGTGTGGCGCCAGCGAGGGTCGGTGAGCGTACGCGCCACACCCAGGCCAACGGGCAAAAACGCCACGATGAGCACTGCACGCACAAACCAGCCGAGCATATTGACCGTGTCGAAGGTGCACATGTAATACATCGAGCGATACAGATACAAGCCCGGCACCATAATGACAATCGATGGCACCGTGAGGGCGATACGTGGGTAGGTGAGCTTGATTTCGGCTAAGCTCGCGAGCAGCCCCGATACCAGCGCGCCAATAAACGCTGCCGCCTCGGGAGGCATACCTACGCTCAGGCCCAGGAAGGGAAACAGCGCCGGCGCATCGACGAGCGTAAGGCGCAAGGTATTGGACACGGCGCCGATCAGCCCAGCTGCCGCGGCCATCTTTACCGGGCTGTTGAACATCACCGAGAAGCCGAATACGCCAACGAAGCTCATCACCACGCGCAGGAGCGTAAGGGCAAGCGGCGAAAGGCCGAGCGGAGCAAAATCATCCGGTGCCAGCCCCACACACTCGGCAACCATCCAGCCCACAAGGGTCGCCATCACAATAATCGACACGGCATACGAAAGACGCTCAATGCCGCTTCGCATATCGAGCTTAGCGATGTCGAGGCCTGCCGTAATGAGGGGAAAGCCGGGAATCACAAAGAGCATGGCGCCGATATAGCCTTCTTGGTGCGACATTGCCCCCGGTACGACCTGGCCAAGGCCGAGCAATGCCAGCAGATACGAAACGCAAGCGAGCGCAACGCCAATCGTCAGCGCGCTAAACTGGCCAAGACCCTGCTTGAGAATATGAGAGCGAGCAAAGTTGCCAACACCAGCGCCTACGAATGCGCAGGCCATCTCGATAGGGCCGCCGCCGAGCAAAAAGACGAAGGCGCCGCAAGCACAAGCTGCCGCAAGGCCCTGTTGCCAGGGAGAGTAATCGGGTTTTGAACTCTCAACGGTCTTGAGCATCTCGTGGTATTCGTGCACGGTAAACCGGCGCCCATACGTCTCGATTTCCTTTAGGAAGCTCTCCATCATCCAAATGCGATGGGTATTGACTCCCGTTGTGGGCAGGCTGACAACCTCGTTAAAGCAGTGGCCATCTTCGATGCAGGTGCACTCAAACGACAGAAGACTTAAGTCAACGTGGACGGTGACACCGAGTACGGCGGCAACGCGATTCATGGTATCGCGTACACGCCAGGCACCCGTTCCGCTCGCGAGCATAAGCATACCGGTGCGGCAGATGATGGATGACTTATCGGTGAGCGGCGCATCGACGGCAAGCTCATCGCCTGCCGTCACGATCTGGTGCCAGTCTGTTTTCATATGGAGTGCGCCGGCACGAACACCGTGGTGCATGGGGGCTCTCGAAAGCAGCGAGTCAAGGCGCGAAGACTGTGGGGGCTCCGTTGATTCGTCCTCAACCTCATCAGTCTCTTCATCGACCAGATCAAATGAGTCAAGCGATGCCGGCTCGCGACGATCGATTAGCTCCTCATCCTCATCGTCAAAGTAATTGAACTGATCGAGCATGTCCTCTTCGATTGCACGCTCGCTCGCGTCGTCCATATAGACGCTCCCTTCCTACCGACTAACCCCCATCCTAGGCAGCGACGGCTAAAGGAAACATAAAAGAGACGGCTGTCATGCGAGCCATGTGCACAAACGTCGATTCATCGATGGACCACTCTCGTGTATTTGGTGCAAAGTAATGATCCCTTTTCCTCCGTCCCCAAGGGATCAAAGTGCCGGCAGAAAAGGAACGTCCCTAAGTGCCAACCAGGGCAACGCCGCAGGTAGAGGACGGACAGCGAGCGACGTCCAGCTTGACAGCCAAGGCAACGCCGATGCCTTGGCAACGACAGCGAAAGCCCGCCAGAGCGAGCAAGGTGCCTTGAAACGAGGCGGCATTGATCTTCTGATCATGCCGCCGAAGTTGAAAGGCAGATTGCCGCTCTGGCGGGCTTGCAGCGTCAACTGGTTACGCGGGTTGGTAAACCCGCGTAACCCCCTAGTACATCTTTGCGCCGGCGGGGATGGAGGCGTCGAGCTGGATCAGGTTGAGACGCTCCTCACCATCCTCCTCGTGGATAGCGCTGATGAGCATGCCGCAGCTGGGAATGCCCATCATCTTGCGCGGCGGCAGATTGGTGATGGCGAGCAAGGTCTTGCCGACCAGGTCCTCGGGCTCATAATAACCGTGAATGCCGGAGAGGATGGTACGGTCGGTGCCGGTGCCGTCGTCGAGCGTAAAGTTCAGCAGCTTCTTGGACTTCTTGACGGCCTCGCATGCCTTGACCTTCACAGCGCGGAAATCGCTCTTGGAGAAGGTATCAAAGTCGACGAACTCCTCAAACAGCGGCTCGACGGCGATCTTGGAGTAATCGAGCGTGGGCTTAAGCGACTTAACGAACGGGCTCGCGGCGTTGCCGGCCTCGGCAGCCTTGGCGGCAGCGGCACCGGACTGGAAACCCTTCTCGGGCTTCATGTGCGGGAACAGCAGCACGTCGCGGATGGAAGCCTGGTTGGTGAGCAGCATGACCACGCGGTCGATACCGATGCCGATGCCGCCCGCGGGAGGCATACCGTACTCGAGGGCGCGCACGTAGTCCTCGTCGTACTCCATGGCCTCATCGTCGCCACCAGCCTTCTCGGCCATCTGGGCGGCAAAGCGCTCGGCCTGGTCGACCGGGTCGTTGAGCTCGGAGAACGCATTGGCGTACTCGTGACCGGCGATAACCAACTCAAAGCGGTGCGTCAGGCGCGGGTCGTCCTCAAAGCGCTTGGCAAGCGGACTGACCTCGATGGGGTAATCGCACACGAACGTGGGGTTGACGATGGTGTCCTCGCCCAGCTCATCGTAGATCTCGGCGATAATCTTGCCGGCGGTCCACTCGGGCTTAATCTCCAGGCCCTTCTCGCGCGCGGCAGCAGCAAGCTCCTCGACCGGCGTATCGATGGTGACCTGTTTGCCGAGCACGTCGGAGACGATGTCGGTCATGGGACGGCTGGCCCACTCACCAGAAAGGTCGATGGTCTGGCCCTGGTACTCGATGACCTCGGGGTTGCCGATGGCCTTGTTAGCCGCCTTAATGACACCTTGGGCGAGCGCCTTCATGCCCTCGAGGTCGGAGAAGGCACGATAGGCCTCCATCGTGGTGAACTCGGGGTTGTGGGTAAGGTCCATGCCCTCGTTACGGAAGATACGGCCGATCTCGAACACGCGCTCAAAACCGCCGACGATGCAGCGCTTGAGGTGCAACTCGGTAGCAATGCGCAGGTAGCACTCCTGATCGAGCGCGTTGAAGTGCGTGATGAACGGCTTGGCAGTAGCGCCGCCCTGGATGGTCTGCAGGATGGGGGTCTCGACCTCCATGTAGCCGTCGGACTCCATAAAGCGACGGAAGGTGGAGAGAATCTGCGAACGCTTACGGAAGGTCTCGCGAACGTCGTCGTTGGCGATCAGGTCAACATAGCGCTGGCGATAGCGGGTCTCCTTGTCGGAAAGACCGTGGAACTTCTCGGGCAGCGGACGAACGGCCTTGGCAAGCAGGGTCGCGCTCTTAGGGGCAACGGAAAGCTGGCCGCGCTGGGTGCGCACAACCACGCCGGTCACGCCCAGGATGTCGCCCAGGTCGAGGGACTTGAGCGTATTCCAGGCGGCCTCGTCCATGTCGTTGATGCGGCAGAACAGCTGAATCTCGGCAGTCGCATCGCGTACGACGATGAACATGATCTTGCCCTGACCGCGCTTGGCGACCACACGGCCGGCGATCTTCACGACGTCCTCGGTGTCCTCGCCATCGGCAAGCTCGGCGTACTTAGCCTCGATATCGGCAACGTAGTCCTCAAGCTCAGAGTGCTCGGGATAGGGGTTCTGGCCCGCCTCGAACAGGGCGGCGCGCTTGGCCAGGCGGGTGGCGCGCTCGTCGTTGAGCGTCGATGCCTGATCTGCGGCGTTCTGGTTCTCTGCCATAAGTTAGCTCCTCAAACTAAAACGCTCCCCAGGATTCGGTCCCAGGGAGCGAAAACAAACCTTTACGCGGGACCGTGGTCTAGCGTGCAATCTTGGCGATGGTGTAGACGCGAGTCTTGCCGGAAGGCGTAACGACCTCGACGGAGTCGCCCTCGCCGTGACCGATGATGGCGTGACCGACCGGAGACTCGTTGGAAATCTTGTGCTCGAGCGAGTTGGTCTCGGTGGTACCGACGAGCGTGACTTCCATGACCTCGCCGTTGGGATCAATCAGCGAAACGGTGGAACCGATGGAGACGGTCAGATCACCTGTGGTGGCAGCAACCTGAGCGTTGGCGAGGATGGCCTGGATCTCGGCAATACGAGCGGCGTTCTGGGCCTGCTTGTCCTTGGCGGCGTCGTACTCGGAGTTCTCCGAAAGGTCGCCGAACGCGCGGGCTTCCTTGATGTCCTCGACGATCTCCTTGGCGTAATCGCCCTCACGCCAAGCGAGCTCCTCGACGAGCTTCTGGCGGCCCTCAGCGGTCAGTACGATCTGGCTTGCGTCCATACGGATATCTCCCCAACTCTGATCAAACAATCAACTGTCAACAAAACGAAAAAGACCGGCTAGCCTGCGGGCAAGCCGGTCAGGTGCTCACCCCAAAGGGATGGGACTACTCTGCGTCCGCGTCGCTGTCCTCTGCCTGCTTCTTCTTGGCAGCAGCGAGCTTGGCCTCGAGCTCAGCGATCTCCTTGTCCTCCTCGGACTGCTCGACCACGACCTCCTCGGCCTGCTTGGTCTCGGCCTTATCGTCGCCCTCCATACCCTCACGGATATTCTTGACGGTAGAGCCGAGGGACTTGCCGAGCTTCGGCAGGTTCTTGGGCCCGAAGATAATCAGGACAACGACGAGAATAATGATGAGCTCAGGAGCCCTCAGTCCAAACATTTAGACCTCCACAATACAGCGAGACAAGCTCGAATGAGTATACCGCGGGTATCGCGGTATCACAACAATAGCTAAAAAAAGGGACCGCAAGAAGCGGTCCCTCCTCATGCTCTGGTCGGGTTGACTGGATTTGAACCAGCGACCCCTGCGTCCCGAACGCAGTGCTCTACCAAACTGAGCCACAACCCGTTAGCTCGACTATAGTAACAAAGATTTTCGCCGCGTGCTAGAGAAAATTTTATTTCTTTGGCGCGTCGATTTGAACCGTGTTGGGAATGAGCTCCGTCGCGCAGGACCACCAGCCGTTTTGCTGGGCAGCGTCGGCAAGCCTTTCGGCCGTGGCGGCGGTGTCGCAAATGGCAAATGAGCAGGCACCCGATCCGCACACATCTACAGCAACGGTGCCGTCCTGTTTACGCAGCCAATCGAGAACCATTTGAATCTGCGGCTCCATCTGTGCGGAAATGGCACCCAGGTTGTTGTGGACGAGCGCGTAGGCCGCCTCTGCGTCTCCCGAGCGAAGGGCAGATGCGATCGCGCCGGGCTTGTCTGCAGGCACCGGAGCCTCGTCAAAACGTCGATAGGCTTCAATTGTCGAAACGCTTGCCTCGCGCGGCTTGACCAACACGCCGGGCGTTGCGGGCAGCGCGGGATACTCAGTTGCCAGCACGTCTCCCCCACCTACGTAGAACGCAGGGCTCGCGTGCAAAAAGAACGGGACGTCAGCACCAATACCCCGCGCAATGTCGTCGAGCGCGGGGTCGGTGCGATCAATTCCCCAGAGCTCCGCCAAGGCGACAATGACCGCGGCCGCATCCGTCGAGGGGCCGCCCAAGCCGGCGCACAATGGAATGCGCTTCTCAATCATCACGCAGATGTTTGCCTCGCGACCATAATGCTCGGCCATAGCAACCGCAGCCCGATACGCCGTATTCTTTTGCATGGGAAAATCTGATGCCGGAACCGTCTGGACGGTCAGCGCCTGCGCCGGCGCGACCGTCACGGAATCGGAAAGACCGACGGCTGCCATCAGGGAATCGACCCTGTGGTAGCCGCGGTCATCGCGCTCGGTATGAACCCCCAGGTAGAGGTTAATCTTTGCCGGCGCGGAAAGAGTCAGGGACCGATCGGTCACCGCTAGTGCTCCTCGAGCTGATTGCCGAGCGGGGTAAAGATATGCTCGCCGCTCTCGGGGTCGAACAGCTCGACCTGACCGGTGAGGACATCGATATACTGGTAGGACTGACGCGACTTGCGGCCGCGGCGCTCGTCAACCTCGACGATAAAGACTGCCGGATGGACGCTCTTGATGGTGCCCATGCGCTCGACGACGCGGGTGCGGCCCATGTTGGCCTTCACCTTAACGCGATCGCCCACCATATCGGTCAGCTTCTCGTGGATGTCGTCGACGTGATTGACTTCCATCTCTTCCATGAACAGGGCCTCCAGAAGATGCAATTCAAAAAGGGGATAATACCCCTAAGATAGACAAAACTCTAATACTATAGCACCCTGTTGCGACCACGCGCAAGTAGCTAATTTGGCTACTTACAGATTGTCGGTATCGAGGACGATGGTGAACGGACCGTCGTTGACCAAGTCGACTTTCATATCGGCGCCAAAGATGCCGTGCGCCACGTGTTCGACATCTTTGCGAACGAGCGTCAAGAAGTACTCGTAGAGCTCGTTGGCAACATCGGGGGCGCCGGCATCGGTAAACGATGGGCGGCGGCCGTGACGGCAATCGGCGAACAGCGTGAACTGCGACACTACGAGAACCTCGCCGTCGACATCGGCAAGTGCCAGGTTGGTCTTGCCGTTCTCGTCCTCGTTAATGCGCAAGCCGCGGAGCTTGCCCCACAGCTTATCAGCCTCGGCGCGCGTGTCGCCGTGGCCCACGCCCAACAGCACCAGATAGCCGCGCCCAATTTTGCCCACGTACTCGCCGTCGACCGTCACGCCGGCGTTGAGCACGCGCTGAACCACCGCACGCACGGCCTACTCCTCGCCCGTCAGTTTGGCGGATAGGTGCTCGAGCGCATGGAATCGATGGCTGATGGCGTTCTTCTCGTCCGCCGTGAGCTCGGCCATAGTCTTGCCCGGCGTATCGACCGGCAGGAACAGCGGGTCGTAGCCAAAGCCGTGATCGCCGCGGCCCTCGTGCGCGATAACGCCCTCACAGGCGCCCTCGCCATAGGTGACCAGGCCGTCCGTATCGATGAGCGCAACGACGCTCATAAAGCGCGCGGTGCGGTCCTCGTCTGCCACGCCTTCCAGATTCACGAGCAGCTTGGCATTGTTGGCGGCATCGTCGCCGTGAACGCCCGCGTAGCGCGCGCTATACACACCGGGCTCACCGTCCAGCGCGTCGACGACCAGGCCCGAATCGTCGGCAATGGCCATGAGCCCCGTCTCTTCGACGGCAACCTGCGCCTTGATGATGGCGTTCTCCAAAAACGTCGTGCCGTTTTCCTCGGGGTCCTCAAATTCGCCCAGCTGGCCGAGCGCCACAAAGCGCACCTCGGGCATGACCTTGCCCAAAATGGCCTCGATCTCGGTGAGCTTATGGGCGTTGCCCGTTGCCACGACAATGGTCGCCGCCGGGTCGAGGGTGTCGATGTCGATCTTCTCAAGTGCCATGAGTGGTCTCCTTGTCTCTATAGCAATGCCGCGCCGAGGGCGACGAGGGCCTCCGCCTCTCCCCTCTCAATCAACGGCAGTCTTATACTTCGACGTTTTCCCAGATAAAACCTGCCAAAATAAACCTGTCCCTTTTTGGCAGGTTAGGCGATGGCTTGGCGCTGAAGCTCGATGAGCTCGGCGATGCCTTTGTCGCCCAAGTCGAGCAGGGCGTTGAGGCGCTTACGGTCAAAGGGCGCCTGCTCGCCAGTGCCCTGGAGCTCGATCATCTCACCGGTGTCGGTGGCGACGAGGTTCATGTCGACTTCGGCATGGCTGTCCTCGGAATAATCGAGGTCAAGCAGCGTATTGCCGTCGACAACGCCCATGGAGATGGCGGCCACCTGGCCGGTAAGCGGGATGCGCTCGATCTTGCCCGCCTCGACCCACATGGCGAGGGCGTCGTGCAGTGCCACCCAGGCGCCGGTAATGCTCGCCGTACGCGTACCGCCATCGGCCTGAATCACATCGCAGTCGACGGTGACGGTGTACTCGCCGAGCGCTTTCATGTTGACGACGGTACGCAGGCTGCGGCCAATGAGGCGCTCGATCTCCATGGAGCGGCCCTTGCGGTTGGCGTGTTCGCGCTTGCAGCGCTTGCCGGTCGACGTCGGCAGCATGGCGTATTCCGCGGTCACCCAGCCGGCCTTAGCTCCCTTTCGCCAGCCCGGCACGCCCTCCTCGATGGTGGCGGCGCACAGCACGCGCGTGTCGCCGAACTCGGCCAAGCACGAACCGTGGGCGTGCTTCATGACGCCACGGGTGAGCTTAACGGGACGCAACTCGTTGGCGGCGCGGCCGTTGGCGCGGTTGACCTGCATGTACTCCATAGAAATATCCTTTCGGCAAAAGATGTGGCGAAGGCTTTGGCGGCTGCCTTACATCTATTCCAGCTCATCGATATCGATATGTTCGATGCTCTTGAGCGGCTGACCAAAGATAAAGCTGCCCGCCACCGCAAACTCGGCAATGTTATCGGCCGTCGTGGCAAAACGATGCTGCGGCTCGGCGGCGTCACCCGCCAGCTGCTCGCGGCGCGTGAGGATATCGGTCAGCTCTCGTGTGGTCTCCTCGGCGGAACTCACGACGCGCACCCCAGACCCCAGCGCATGGCGGATAGGTCCCACCAACAGCGGAAAATGCGTACAGCCGAGCACCACGGTATCGATACCGTGGTCGCGCAGTGGCTCAACCGTGGCACCCACCAGCGCACGCACGGCAGGCGTATCGAAGATGTCCTCGTTCTCAAGCCACTGCTCTTGCAGATGCGCACCCGAGGCGAGCTCGTGTTCGACAACCTCGACAAAGCTCGAGGCGGGGCAGCCGTATACGTCGACGCCGGCATCTAGATCCTGAATGGCGCGCGTGTAAGCGCCCGAGCGAATGGTGAGGTTGGTGGCGAGCACGCCCACGCGACGCGAACGGGTGCTGTTGATTGCCGCACGGGCACCCGGCGCGATCACGCCGATCACGGGAACGTCGAGCACCTGCTGGGCCAGACGTAAGGCCGCAGCTGTCGCCGTGTTGCAGGCGATGACCATAATCTTGACGTCGTGCTTCGACAGCCAACGGCCCGCCTGCAACGCAAACGAGCGCACCTCATCCTCGGTGCGCGTGCCGTAGGGGCAGCGTTTGGTGTCGCCGAAGTAGTAGACGGACTCGTGCGGCAGCGCCGTCGCGATGGCGCGCGCAACCGTCAGACCGCCCAGGCCAGAATCGAACACACCGATCGGGCGCGTGTCGCCTGCCGGATTCTCGATATCGGACATTACCTCACCAGTCTCTCTCGAAAAGACATATCCAAGTGCGGCGACGCCGCGCTACGAACGCGCCGCGACCAGCAGCTCTGCCGTCGCCGCCCAACCGTCGACAATTTTGCCGCGCGTAACGAAAGCGTTCTCGCAAGCAGCCAGGAACTCGGGCGCGCCGGCGCTCGTCAGGCCATTCTCGACCAGACAGAACGTGCCCACGTGATCGGCCATGTAGAAGTCGGACTCGGAGTCGCCGAGCGCGAGCGTCTCCTCGCGCTCGATCCCCAGGTGCTCGCAGAAGCGCGCAATGGCGACGCCTTTGTTGAGACCCGCGGGGTTGATGTTGAACGCGCGACCGTCCTCGACGCGATCGAGCTCGAGCGTCGTCGGCTTGGACAGATGCGTCAGGTGACCGTTACAGGCCCACACCAGGCCGCAGCCGGCCTCGTCGAGGATGGCCTGGACCTCATCGTCGGGCACATCGCCGCGCATGCCGACGGTGACCTCGCGGTACTTGTAGCCGGTCGACATGTCGTTGTGATACTCGATCTTGTGCGGCCAGCGGGCGAGGATCTTCTCGCACACGCCGGTCTGCTCGATCACCTGGTGCGGAGTAAGGCCGCAAACGGGGTCGTAAGGCATGTCGCCAGTCAGATACTCCCAATCGTTGGCTTTGAGGTCGTACATGACCAGGCCGCCCATCTCACCAATGTAAGAGTTGAGGCCGAGCACGCGCGCGTCCTCGTGGATCATGGTACGGTTGCGGCCCGAGGTGGGAACCACCTGAATACCAGCGCGGGCAAGTGCCACGACGGCCTCGACGAGTTTGGTCGAGGGGTTGCCGTCGTTGTCGCACAGCACGCACGAGCCGGGTGCGAGCATCGTGGCATCCAGGTCGGTAAAGACGTACTTGACCTTGGCCAAGCGCTCGCGCATCTCGCCCGAAAGCTCGGCAACGGTCGGCAGGGTGTTGTGGGACATGGTTACTCCGTTTACGTAGAAGGGTTTGGACTTGGACGGCATGTTTTGATTGAGGGAACACGCTTATGGCGACAGCGCACTCAGGGCGCCGCCGCCATCATGGTTCATTAGTCAAACTGGGTAACATCGATCAGGCGATTGGCCAACGAAAGGTCGCTCTCGATAGGCACGAACTCGTCACCCACGTGCATGAGCTCCTCGTCACCCTTTGCCAGCAGCAAGACAATGGTGGGAGCATTGGGGCTGACGTACTCCTCGCGCGCCGCCTTGAACGCCGCATGCACAGCGGCTTCGCGATCGAGGATGATCTCGTTCGGCGTATCGTCGGGAACATGCTCGGCAAGCTCGCGACAGACCTTCATCGGGTCCTCGTGAGCCGGGTCCTCGTTGGCAAAGATCATCAGGTCGGAATATGGTGCGGCCTCGCGCGGAAGCTGCTCGCGGCGCTCCTGCGCCTTGCCGCCGGCAGCGCCAAACACTGCAATGACTGGACTAGTGGGAAACGCGCGCTTGACCGACGAGAAAAGCGAACGGAACGAAAGCTGGTTGTGCGCATAGTCAACGACGCAGATCACGCGGCCGTCCTTCGACTCCACGACCTCCATACGGCCCGGCACACGCAGTTTGGAGAGGCCCTTCTTGATGGCATCGATACCGATGCCGATCTCGTGCGCAGCGGCGATAGCGACCAGCGCGTTTTCCACGTTAAAGTCGCCCGCGATGCCCAGCAGGACCTTCTCCCCCGCCTCGGACTCGTCGGCACACAGGCCATGCAGGTTAAACTCGATGTTAAAGCCGACCATGCGCACATCGCTCGCCCACAGGCTTGCCTCGGGATGCTCGACGCCAACGGTCACCAAGCGCTCGGCCGTCGACGCTGCCTCCAACACACGGTCAACCTCTTCGGTGCCCAGATTCACCACGGCGGTCTTCGCCTGGTCAAAGATCCTGAGTTTGCTCTCAAAATAATCCTCAAACGTGGGGTGTTCGATCGGCGAGATGTGGTCACGGCCGATGTTGAGGAAGCACGCCACGTCAAACGGCAGATTCTCGACGCGTTGGTACTTGAGTGCCTGGCTCGAGACCTCCATGACCATGGACTGGCGACCGGACTCACGGCAGTTGGCGATATGGCGCCAGACCTCGGGGGCCTCGGGCGTAGTATTGGTGCTCTCGTAGCACTCGATGCCATCGTCGGTACTCACCGAGCCGATCATGCCGCAGGACTCGCCCGCCGCTTTGATAATCGACTGGAGCATAAAAGCGGCCGTGGTCTTTCCCTTGGTGCCGGTGATGCCCACGATCTTGACGTCGTGGTCGGGACGGTCGTAGACCTCCGGCGGCAACAGGGCCATGGCCGTGCGAACGCTATCAACAACCAGCATCGCAGCACCGCTCTCCTGCGCCAGCGGCTCCAGAGACTCGACCAGCGACTCCTCGCACACAAATGCGACGGCGCCCGCATCGAGCGCCATGCTCAAAAACGCGGGCTTAAAGGCAACACCTTTGCAAAAGAACACGTCACCTGCCGAGACCGCACGCGAATCAAACGAGCAGCCGGTCACGGCACGCTCGTCAACCTGCTCTGATGCGCGCAGCTCGCCGCACACATCGAGAAGCTTGGCAAGCGTATCGACCGTGGTCACGGTCGCGGAATCCGAATGGTGCATCTTTCGCCTTTCTCAGCCATTTGGCAGGGACGGTTTTTATAGTAACTGAAACGCACCCACGCAAAAACGGCTCCCGGAGGAGCCGTTACGCGCAGGCGTTCGTAAGCCGAGGCTAGGCAGCCTGAACAGCGGGCTGGTCCTCGTCGATAAAGAAGCGCTTGTACCACACCAGGAACACGAGCGGCGTATAGATCTTGCGCTGGAAATCGCCCTTGCCCGCAAAGTGCAGATCGAGCAGGTGCATGAGCTCGTCGGTATCGAAGAACTCGCTTGCCCACGGCGCGGTGAAGTACTCCTTGACATAGTCGTACCACTTTTGCTCGCGCAGCCAGTAGACAATGGGCACCGGGAAGCCCACCTTGGGACGGGTGGCCCACTCATCAGGCAGCGACTTGTTGGCAGCGTGGCGGAGTACTTGTTTGTTGCCGTTCTCGTTGATGCGGTAGCGGTCGGGAATGTGCTCGGCGAACTCCATGACTTTGCGGTCCAGGAAGGGCACGCGCAGCTCCAGCGAGTGCGCCATGCACATCTTGTCGGCCTTGAGCAGAATGTCGCCCGGGAGCCACATGTTCATGTCCAGGTACTGCTTCTTGACCAGCTCGGGCTGACCCTTCACGCGCGCATAGATGGGAGCGGCAAGCTCGAAGGCGCCATCGCCGGTGTTGTACTCGGGCTTGAGCACGCCGTCGACCTCGCGCTCCGGCCATACCAGAGCCTGTCCCAGGAACGACTTCTCGGGGATCTCGGCACCCTTGACCAGGAAGTTATGTCCCTTGAAGTACGGCATATGCAACGCCAGGTTACCGAGCGCGCGACGGATGGGCAGCGGCACCATCTTTTTGTACTTGCGGACTGGGACCGTGTCCTCGTAGTAGGCGTAGCCGCCAAAGAGCTCGTCGGCGCCTTCGCCCGAAAGCACGACGGTGACGTCCTTGCGGGCCATCTCGGCCAAGAACCACAGCGGCACGGAAGACAGGTTGGACTGCGGCTCGTCCATGTGATACTGGATGTCCTCGAGCGCACCGAAGAACTCGTCGGCGGTAATCATCTTGCGAACGTTTTCGACGCCGAGCTTATCGGAAAGCTCCTTGGCGTAGTTAGTCTCGTTGAAATTCTTGTAATCGAAGCCCACCGAGAAGGTCTTGTCGGGCATGAGGCAAGCGGCGATGTAGCTGGAGTCGACGCCGCCGGAGAGGAACGACGCGACCTTGACGTCGGCGATGCGATGGGCCTCGACGCTCTCGTGCACGACCTCGTCCAGCTCGTCGACGTACTCCTCGAACGGCTTCTCGACGGCAGAGTAATCGCAATCCCAGTAGCGCTCGATGTTCATCTTGCCGGTCGGGATATCGACGGTAAAGTAATGCGCCGGCGGCAGCTTGTAGACACCCTCGAAGAAGGTCTCCTCGGTTGCCGAATACTGCAGCGTCATGTACGGACGCAGGGCCTTTTTGTTGACCGCCTTGTGGAAGTGCGGGTAGTCCAGGAAGCTCTTGATCTCGGAACCGAAGAGCACGCCCGGAGCGCCGTCGCCCGCATCGGCCATGGGATAGTAGTAGAGCGGCTTGATGCCAAAGATATCGCGGGCGCCAAAAAGCTTATTCTTCTTCTTGTCCCAGATGACGAAGGCGTACATACCGCGCAAGCGATCGAGTACTGCCTCGCCCCACTCCTCGTAGCCGTGCAGGAGGCTCTCGGTGTCGGCGCCGCAGTGGAACTTGTAGCCCTTGGCCTCGAGCTCGGAACGGAGTTCTTGGAAGTTGTAGATCTCGCCGTTGAAGACAATGACGACGCTACCGTCCTCATTGGCCATGGGCTGAGCGCCGGCCTCGGTCAGGTCGAGGATCGACAAGCGGCGGAAGCCGAGGGCAACGCGGCCGTCGATAAACTGGCCGCCCATGTCGGGACCACGATGGACGATGCGGTCCATCATCTTGGTGAGCACCTCGGATTGGTTATCCGTCCCACCGACAAAACCGACAAAACCGCACATATACTATCCCCTCTGCTGTTGCTGGGTATCAAATCGAATCAGTAGCTTTTGAGTATACCCGAGGGCGTAAAGAGGGGCGGAATGTTCAGGCAATCTCAACTGAATCAGCTCCGCGCCGACACGCGCCGGTTACCTTTAATGGATATGAGATGAATGAGGCGATTGTTTTGCTATACTCTCTCCGCACGGGCGATTGGCGCAACGGTTAGCGCAGGTGCTTTACACGCACAAGGCTGGGGGTTCGAATCCCTCATCGCCCACCATTGAATTGGAAACGGTCCTCGCAAGGGGACCGTTTTTGTTTGGGCCCAGCGCATGGGATTCGAACCCGACAGGGTGCGAAGCTGAGGAAACGCGAAGCGTTTTCCAGCGCAGCACGCGAGGGCCGCAGGCCCGAAGCGAAAACGGGCGGCGTCAGCCGCACGCGACATCCCTCATCGCCCACCACTGATTTGATAGGCTCCCAGCTATGGGGGCCTTTCTTTTTTGGGCCCATCGCGGGGGGATTCGAACCCGCAAGGGTGCGGAGCTGAGGAAACGCGAAGCGTTTTCCAGCGCAGCACGCGAGAAGCGGAGCGACGAAGCGAGAGCGGGCGGCGTCAGCCGCACGCGACATCCCTCATCGCCCACCACTGATTTGATAGGCTCCCAGCAATGGGAGCCTTTCTTTTTTGGGCCCATTTCATGGGATTCGAACCCGCCAG